>DAOUYY010000124.1 GCA_030665885.1 Fidelibacterota bacterium | reverse complement strand
GCTATGCTGTCAGATGATCGTATTATCTGATAGCCCACAGTGTTCTGAACCTTTTTGTTCCACTTATCAAAGTCGTGCCAGACCATATCTGATAACGCTTCCGCCAGTTTGTGCCAAAGGCATGCCTTCCCCGAAGGGGATCCTTTGGATCGGCATAGACATCCAACTCGTAAACTCGTTTCATCTCTCCCTAATTTCCAATTTCTAATTTCAACGTTACGTGAACGGTTTAACAATTATCTTTATTATTTAAATCCACAAATTTTTGTATAATAAGAAATTAAGAAGATCGAAAAAAACTACCACTTGTTAGAATTTCTTACAGCAACCATTCAACACTCTCACCTGATTCAAGAACAGCTGCATAAGGATCCATTAATCTACTATTGCCACATCTAAGTATAAGACATTTTGCTGTTTTCCCCGGTTCAAGACTACCGAGTTCCCTGTGAAACCCTATAGCATATGCTCCATTTAAAGTTGCAAATTTTAAAGCCGTTTCAGGAGAAACACCATATAGATCCACACATTTAGCTATCTCACTCCTAATATCCAGATCAGGAACAATTGCTTTGCTTTCCGTACCCAGACAAATATTTAATCCTTTCTTCTGAAATAGATTAACAGGAGCATTACCAAGTGCAAGGGCTTCATTGCTTCTTGGACAAATGCATATATTAACTTTTGATGGAACCTCCTTTATAGTCTCGATGTCAGATTCATCAACGTGCACCATGTGAATCAAAATATTATGGCGAGCATAAAAATGATTGTTAAAGAAATATTTAATTGGAGAAACACCAGGCACTTCCCAGGTATAATCATAATCTTCTAACGCTAGTAAACATTGCTTTAAAGGACCGCTACCATTCAGAATAAATTCCTTCTCTTCCTCAACCATATTAAGATGAATGGCTATGTGTCGTTCATTGGCACTTATTTCACTAAAAAGCTGGGGCGAAAGCGACCATATGGATGAGGGTGTAAGGTGACTCGTAACCTTTTTATCAATAGGAAAATTTCTAATTCTCTCATTATATTCTTCCAATATAAATGGCACATCGAAACCACGAAATCCTGTAAGCTCATTGAATACTCGAGCAAATAAATAGCTATCAAGCAAGGGATAACTTGAAGCACCCTTAAAAGAAAAATCCGCTAAAGCAATTGTTCCAAAACGGAGACATTCATCTATATTCTTTTTAGATACATCTACTTTTTCATCTTCCGAAACATCAGCGTTGTACATTCTTATTGCTTTTTGATAATTAAAAAAGTCTGTGGGTTTCTCTGGAAGCACATAATGCTCTAAATGTGTATGAACATTTATAAACCCAGGAAAAACTACAACATCACCAAGGTCTATCGGCGGAGTTGTAAGATCTCCTTTTATACGCTCGGCAAAATCAACTTTTAAAATTTTTCCTCCCTTAACAACCATTATCCCATTTTCAATGGGAGACTGAGATATAGGAACAATCCACCGAGCCTGATAGGCACATATTTCATTTAAGTCGTTTCTCTGATTATTTAACTCCGAATCCATCGATTTTCTAAATTTTATTAAACACTTTAATATTTACTAAATAACATGACATGTGAATTTAAGTGGAGAGCAGTCTAAAAACAATACGAATAATGTTGCATAGGTAAAAATTTATTATTAATATTCGCAGTTTTTTTTGTATCAATGTGATTCATAGCACCTCTAACTAATAAAACTAATTTTAATATTTAAGTAGAAAGAAAATGGAAGTAATAAAAAACATTATAGCAAATCATAGTAAAGCACTCAGAAATTTCATAGTTATCGTGATATTTCTTCTCCCCCTTTTAGAGGGAGACTCTTCCAGCTCAATCCAATCTCATATTAGTAGTAAATCGTTTGACAGATATAAAAACCTGGTAACTTATCTTGAGGAAAGCGGACTCCCTCGTGATGAGATACAATTTTTATTTCTTGATCCAAGGGTAGAATATTATCCACAAATAATATATAATAAATTCACACCACCCAAAATGGATAAATACAGCAGTGCTATTTTAGGCACGGAAACTAAGAAATATGAAATTCAGGAGTTTATGAAACAATATGAAAAGTATCTAAATATTGCTCAGGAAAAATATGGCGTTGATAAAAAAGCAATAGTTGCTGTACTCATAGTTGAAACGAAATTGGGAAGCGATATAGGAAAATACTCTGTGTTTAATGTTCTGAGCTCAATTGCTCTTTCTGCCGAAAAACCTTCCTTTAACATATTAGAAAATCACATAAATCAAAAATATCATTATCTGTCATTTGATAGGCGGCAAGAGTTAACAAACATTTTTAAAGAGCGAGCAATTAATAAAGCTAGTTGGGCAAAGGCAGAAATAGCAAACCTTATCAAGCTTCATCTTGAATCACATATTGATATTCTGGAATTACCCGGCTCTTACGCAGGAGCATTTGGGTACCCACAGTTTATGCCTACCAGCGTATTAAAATACGGAGTTGATGCCGATAGCGATGGGAAAATTGATCTTTATAGTTTTCCTGATGCAATTCTTAGCGTAGGGAACTATTTAATGAATAAAGGCTGGGATATTAATATTACTAATAAGAGACGAGCTCTTCTAAGGTATAATAATAGTAACTCTTACGTCGCAAACGTTTTGGAAACCGCTTCTTCAATTAAAAATTGAGATTCCCCTTTTAATCAATCGTTCTATCTCTCATAATAAAATCCGCTGGCATAATCTCTAATTCAATAGGCCCTTTATCAAAGTCAACGGAAAATGATTCATCACCAATAATAAAATTTATTTTAACTGAAGAATTAGTTTCACCATGTACTATATAGGGCAATAAATCCTTACCTCTTTTTTCACACCATATCGTAACAATATTATCTCCAAACCTGAGATTTTTTATACCGTGCTTATTTAGCATCCATGATCGCCACGTTAATTTATCATCAGGAGCTTGAACTTCTATCCCTATTATGTCTTCAATTAACATCGAAATTGGTCCATGTCCTGAGAACGCAATACACTCAGGCTCTCCGTATTTATGCGCATCCCACCTTGTACCCGGTGTTTTTTCTTCCGGTGAGTAAAGCTGCCAGATTGTATGGATAGGATATTTATGAAACTCAAGATCAATTAGAGAAGAATCGGGCAAAAATTTTGAAAAAATATCCGCCATATTCGCAACGTGATTCCATGCTACTTCCGCAGCGTAACTGTATTCATTATATTTGTGAAGTCCTTGCACAATCGCATAATTTGCAATACCCCAAACTCCGCCTCGCCAATAAAATCCATCAGGATTATAATCCTGTTCATCAGCAGCTACAGAGGGAAATAAGTGAAGTCGTTTAAACTCGGTAGTATCTTTTAAATGAGCTATAAGCTTCATAGCATCAGATTTAAATGGAATTTTAGCCAACAATGGCCAAAAACCGGCAATTGTTTTCACTTTAATGTGTTTTCCCTCTCGAGTTTTATCATAGTAAAAAGTTGAATCGGAATCCCATAGTTCATCTTGAACCTGTTTTGAGATTTGATTATATCTTTGAAGAAAATATTGAGATTTTGACCTCTCACCTATATATTTAGAAATAAGAGAAAGATCATGTGCAAAAAGAGCCATTTGAGCTGAAAGATCTACCCATCCTCCAAACTCAAGACTACCTCGTGGTAAATTCTCCATGCCAGAGCCAAAAGGTGTGGTATAATATAAAAGAGATGCTTCATCTCTCCCTTTACAATAAGTATCTATCCAATAAAAGTATCGCTCAAGAATAGGAAATATATTATAAAGACGCGAACTATCATCTGTTACCTGAAAGTACTTTAACTCTATCCATGTAAAGAGCGGTGGGTTGATCATAGGTTCTTTCGCAGTTGTAGAGAATGCAGGCTCACCAGAAGATTCTAAATATAATCTCGAAATGAACCCATCCAATCGCTGTCTGCAGTAAAAATTATCAATCGACTCCATGACAGGTAAAACATTGTAACCATATATAGCAAAAAGAGAAGTGGAAATAGTACTCCACTGATGTATCAAACCCTCATGTTTACTATTAATGTAATGCTTTGCGAAATTATTTTCCCTTGTACCCTTGATAACATGTTTATTTAAAATATCCCACGCTTCCCAATATAATTTTACTATATCGGGGTAATCAGGCAAAATTGGCTGAGGCAATCGAGATCGAGGTGCTTTGTTGGAACAGCTATTTACTATCAAAAAGAGAGTAAACATAACTACAATAAAACCCGTTCTTTTTTTCATCTGGGTTTCGGTGTAGCCTCCTTTAACATTTCTTCTTCTTTCCATAAGTCTTTAAGAGGTTCATCAATGAAATTATCGTATGTCTCACGTGCTTTCTCAATTAAACCCGCTCCAGCGTATGCTTTTGCTAATACTAACCTATATCTTCAAAATATCCGTTATTGGCAAGAATGAATACTACCAACCGCAGTTGAAAGGGATCATCTGTCAGAGAAATGGCATATTTTGCAGCTGATACCGCCTCTTCATTTCGCTCCATTTCCCTTAGTAATGAAGCGTAAAAAATCCACGCATTAGAATTATTTGGAAATTTCTCGGTAACAAGCTTTAACTGTTCTAACGCTTTATCTTCAAGATTCAGTTGTTTCCCACTTTTAATCAGTATCATTAAAGCGTCATCGGATTGTGAAATTTCATAAGCCCTATACGCAGTCTCACTTACTAAATTCCAATCTTCCTGTGTTTCAATTACAAACTTGGCATAGTTCAATAAGAAGAAATAAATTGAGTCACAAGACGAATATGCATACGCAAACTGATTTTTAGCATTTATTAAATTCCCAACTTGCCATTGGCACCATGCACGTCCCCAAAATGCATAAAAATTTTCTCCTCTTGTAAGAATACTCGTATAATATTGATCAGCTTTTAACATATCATTCTTCTTCAAATAAGATTCTACCCTTTTAAAAGACGATCGCATTTCACGGGGAATTACTTTCTTTATTTCCTTATAATGTAATCCTTTAGGAATAAAAACGTCCTCTTTAGCAAATGATATTGAGACTAACAAACATAGTAAGAAAGTGAATATTTTTAATAATCTCATCATGGAGTAAAATTTGAATATTTTTATATGTTTTTTCAAGTTAAAAGAGGAAGAAAATAAGAAAATAAAAACCCTTGCGAGGGTTTATCTGAATAAATAGGAGAAATCTTTGCAAGGCTGTAAACTGATTTCACCTATTTCAGTTTGACAATCTCTGATGGATTAGGTAATTTCAGCAAGTTTTTAGGAAAAACTATTTAAAAGAGAGAAATAAAATATGCATTCATATTCTTTTCTAAATTATAAAGACAAAAGACAATTTTTATTCATCGCTTTAATTTGTATAACAACGATTTTTTTCGCCTTATGTTCTCAACCCAGTGACGATTTGCGATGGAATAAGAAGTACAACTATCTGAAAGAGATCAAACCTATTAAATTCCATTACTATCACGGGATATTAGCCGGTAGTTATCCCGAAGGAATCGAAACAACAGAAATACGATTCGATGACGTTTGTGCTTATCTCGGACATGTCTGTTTATGCGGAGCGGGAGGATATCGAATTGCAACCCTTGTTGTTGATTCCCTTTCCAAAGACTACGGATTGCTGGAAAGGGAAGAATTTGTGCTTGTTAGCAGCAGGGATCACACTGTCAGCGATGTGATAGCATATATTCTTGGAGTATCGAAAAGGCAGTATAAAGAGAAATCAACATACTTCATCGATAATTCAATAGAAGCACCAAGACGGGAATATCATTACTTTATAGGAAGCAGAGAGACAAATACAGCTTTTCACGTTACATATAAGAAATTCAATCTAATCGGACACGCAGTGATGGATAGTCTCTGGAAAATTGAAAAGCAATTTGATGTCGATCCGATATCTGTTCCTAAGAATGACGTTGAGAAATATAGCGAAGCAATGGAGAAGATGGTCAAAGAAATTATTACAGGAAAACGGGACAGCGATCTTTTTAAAATAAAACGGATCTCATACAAATATACTTTCAGTAAATTTGTTAAGTGATAAAAAATGAATATGATAATAAGGTTAATGCAAAACCGGTGATTCATGATTCTAAATTTATATTAACGATGTGCAAATGACAGGTGATATTACACTTTTAATCGGCGTTGCAGCATCAATCGGATTCGTCCATACGATACTTGGCCCAGACCATTATATCCCATTTATAATGCTGTCCAAAGCAAGACAATGGAATATAAGGAAAACCGCATTTATTACATTGCTCTGTGGAATTGGGCACGTTTTAAGTTCAGTTATTCTCGGATTAATAGGTATTGCCCTGGGTATCGCTGTAACAAAACTTGAAATTGTTGAGTCTTTCAGAGGCTCACTTGCGGCATGGCTGTTAATTGGATTTGGTTTAGCTTACTTTATCTGGGGGATAAAGCGAGCAATCCAGAACATACCTCATACCCACATCCATATACATGACAATAAAATTGCTCATTCACACTTGCATTCTCATACCGAAGAACATATGCATCTACACCTAAAAGAAGCTGAATCTGATAAAAAAATGACACCATGGATTTTATTTATAATATTCATATTTGGACCCTGCGAGCCTCTTATCCCACTCATAATGTACCCGGCAGCCAAAAGCAGTATTATAGGGATTTTCGCTGTTTCCGGCATCTTTGCCATTGTAACAATTGGTACAATGCTAACGGTAGTTCTGGCGTTTTTCTACGGGCTCTCTTTTCTCCCTCTTCAAAAAATGGAGAAATATTCACATGCAATTGCGGGGTTAACAATATTTTTAAGTGGAGGAGCTATTCAGTTTCTTGGATTATAAAACCTTTTAAATGAAAAAAATAACAGATCAACAACTTGCTGAAAAAACCATAATACTCTTAAAAGAGTCAGCCCGCCTCGATGAAGCTAAAACACAGCGGAGATTTTTCAAATCGAAAGAAAAGATAGAAATTCTGGGACTAAATGTAGCTCAACAGCAATCCATAGAAAAAATAATTTATAAACAGATCTGCAATATCTGGAGTCTAGACGAAGCAATTGATTTTGTGGAATTACTCATTTCAAAACCGGAGCTCGAAGCAAAATTAGTATCAATAATCTTTCTGAAAAACTATATAGACGACTTTAGACCTGACATCCATAATAGAATAAAAAAATGGCTAATCAGTAATTATTGCAATAATTGGGAAATAGTCGATTCATTGTGCCTTTCAATAATGGCACCATTAATTAACAAATATCCGGGAATCATCCCTGAAGTATTAGACTGGGCAAGTTCACCAAATCTATGGGTACGCCGCTGTTCAATTGTCTCTTTGGTAAAACTCGCCAGGAACGGTGAAAAACTTGACGCTGTATATTCAATCATTGAAAAGTTACTATTAGATACAAATA
>DAOUYY010000021.1 GCA_030665885.1 Fidelibacterota bacterium | reverse complement strand
ACTCTTATAGAATATCTTGGGAATATTTCAAATCTTGTTGAAACTTTTGCCTCCGGACCGTTTCCACTTTATCAGGGTAGAACCGAACGTATTTCTATGTCCGAGTTGCATTCTTATGATCCACTTGAAGGTTTAAATACTGTCCCTGAACATTCTGCACCTGCACTCTTCGAACAAAAAAGAATTGTTCAAGTCATATATGAGAAGGATTATCGGTTTGCTCAGCCTCCTAAAATGCCTACTTTGGCTGCTACACCTGGAGATGGTAAAGTTATTTTGACCTGGGATGATATAGCGGATACAAAAACTCGGGATCCGTTTGTAGGAAATGTGAACGATTTCGAAGGATATAAACTATTTCGTGCTACTGATAAAAAAATGTCCGATACTGAGGTTATTACAGATGGATTCGGAACTCCTATGTTTAAGAAACCGATCTTTCAATGCGATTTGAAAGATGGTCGGAAGGGTTTTACTGATTTTGGCCTGGTTAACGGAGTCGGATATAACCTTGGCTATGATACAGGAATTACTCACTATTTCGTGGACAATAATGTTCAGAACGGTCGGACGTATTACTACGCCATTGCTGCATATGATTATGGTGCTCCGGATATAGGTCCCGGTATAGCTCCTTCGGAAAATAACGTTATTATTGAGCTTGATGAGGCAGAGGAAGTGAGAGCAATTGGGAAAAACGT
Organism: Fidelibacterota bacterium; assembly: GCA_030665885.1. Classification (GTDB taxonomy): domain Bacteria; phylum Fidelibacterota; class UBA2242; order UBA2242; family UBA2242; genus BS750m-G69. The sequence goes on along the minus strand of DAOUYY010000021.1, from coordinate 16,978 downwards.
ACAAATTGTAACTCCTTATCAAAAGGCTGCAGGATATATTCCTGATGGGATTACGGAAATAGATGAATCTGGTGTTTTAGGCACAGCTTCGGTTGTTCCTGAAATTTTAGCTAAAAGTAGTTTGAAGCCAGATCATATTTATAAAGTGAAGTTTTGTGTCGATACGTTAAGAACAGTACAAGGGAAATTAGAAATAGTGGATAATTATGATCACGGCATTCGTTATACCAACAGCGGTTTATATGTGTATGACTACACTGATAGCAATACATTGGTCTATCAAGAAACACCAAATAAGTATGCCTCTGACAATTTAGTTTATAATGATACTCTTGATTATTGGTATATAAACACTTACAAGGAGATATCCACCGATGTTTTTGATGGTATCCGATTAAAGATCAATATGCCTTTTGAAACTGCACTTTATGATAGAACAAACTCAGGATGGATTGTTGGTAATTCTCAAATATATATATCACCAACAGTAAATGAGTATCAGTATTTCCCATGGGACTATGATATCGTATTTACTGGTCAGGACTCTATCTATAAAGGGAGGACTAAACCCAGTAGAATCTATGATGATACTCATACTAGAATTAATAGATCGGATCTTATTACGGAAGAGGCTTATAGTTTCTACGTTGTAAATAAATCTTTTATTGATTCTTCAGGTGCTTATGAGATAATGGATATTTTAGTGCATGATGTGAATGGCAATGATACTTTAGACTGGGTTGGTGATCGCTTCCTGGTTGGTCCTGTCTCCACTACTGGAAAGTGGTCAGGTACTGCGTTTGCAATAATGTTCTTTGATAGTACTCAGCTGCCAGAACCTGATGATGTATATCATATTACTTTCCAGCGTCCATTTTGGGTAACTGATTCGCTTATGTTTACCGTTGTCTCTTATGATTCAATAGACGAAAGGGATTTATCTAATAAAATGGATAGTATCAAAGTTGTACCCAATCCATATGTTTGTACAAATGCGATGGAACCCGCTATAGCAGGTTGGGGCTACAAAAGTCAACGTAGAAGACTATTATTCACACATCTGCCTGCACATTGCACAATTAAAATCTTTACAGTGAGTGGTGTATTGGTTAACGAAATTGATGTCAATAATGATGCAGATAATGGTACTATACACTGGGATATGTTAACCAAAGGAGGATTGGAGATTGCTGCTGGTATGTACATCTATCATGTAAAGGCAAAAGCAACTGGTGATGAAAAGGTTGGTAAATTTGCTGTAATTAAATAGGGAGTTTTCGTTTTAATAATGAGCGATAGTACCTATCTAAACAAATATTTATGTTTTATCTTTTTACTATTATTCCTTGTAATATTGAGATGTGGTAGTAGGGAAACAACAAATCCTGAACTTTCTGTAGTTCCGACATATATAGATTTATCAACTCACCAAGCAGGTTATCTGTTTTCTGATAGTTTTATAGTGAAGAATGCAGGTAGTGGAATCTTATCCGGGAGTATATCGAATAGTGTATCCTGGTTATTAGTGTTATCTCCGAGATCATTCGATTTAGATCAGGATGAGGAGATTAAGATTAATTGTTCGGGCATCTTTCCTTCCACTTCAGATTCGTTTAGCACGAATATTTGTGTATCTTCAAATGATGATAGTCAATTTGTAAATATCCATGGAGTTGTAAAAGACCAAAATATAGCGACTCAAGATGAGATCTCTTTTTCCGGTTATGAGTGGTTTGTTAAGTCGAGTAGTTCACCTGTCGGACCTGGACCAAATTGTTTTTCGAACAGTACTGAAAATGTGTGGGTTGACAATCAAGGACAGTTGCATCTTAAAATTACAAAGAGAAATGGAAAATGGTACTGCGCGGAGGTAGTTTCTAAAGATAGTTTTGGGTATGGCAAATATATTTTCAGTTTGGCAAGCAGAATTGACCGATTAAATGAGAATATTGTAGTTGGTTTATTTACCTGGAGTGATGATCCTGAGTATAATCATCGTGAAATTGATATAGAGTTCTCACGTTGGGAGTATCCTACAAACGATAATGCACAGTTCGTAATCCAGCCGTGGGATAAACCTGGTAATATATATAGGTTTAATATCCAGCACTTAGATAAAGACAAATCGACACACAGTTTTAACTGGAGAGACAATTATATATCTTTTCTAAGTATTTTTGGAAATAGTTTCGAAGCTTTTAACTATACCGGAGATTATATACCTGTTCCCGGTAATGAAAACGCCAGAATAAACTTTTGGCTGGTTTGGGGAAATCCACCATCAGATGGATTAGATGCTGAAGTTGTCTTGGATAAATTTGAATTTGTTCCTTCACAGGTACAGACCGGAATTGAGAAAAAGTGAGGAAATTAATTGTAATGAGAAATGTCATAAATGAAAGGTAGTGAAAATGAGGGTATTTAGATTAATGAAAATAGCAGCTACTTTGTATTGCTTTTTGATTATTTTTTCTGTAAAAATTTATACCCAGGAACACTCAGATAGAGTAGGAACAACTGCAGCCAACTTTCTGGAAATTGGGATTGGTGGTGCTGGAAATGCAATGGGAGAAGCATATGTAAGCGTAACGAGGGATCTTTATTCAATTTATTGGAATCCTGCCGGGTTGGCATTTCTAAGACAAAATGAAGTTTCATTTATGTATCAACCCTGGATTGTTGATATTAACACAGCTTTCGCAGGAGTTGCGATTGTGCTACCACGGATAGGTACTCTCTCTCTTGGATATTACCATGTTGGGTATGGAGAAATGGAAGTAACCACTTTGGAAAAACAGGATGGTACAGGGGAGCTGTTTACTGCCAATGATTACAGTATTAGCCTTTGTTTTTCAAGAAAGTTAGCTCAGTGGTTCGCTTTTGGTGCTTCGGGAAAATTTATTTCATCACAGATCTGGCATACAAGTGCTAATGCGATGGCAGTTGATTTGGGAGTCATTGTAAGCACTCATTTCTTTTCACCCACTGGAAATAGAACGGAGGGCATGAATATTGGAATGAGTATTTCAAACTATGGTACAAGACTTAAATATGATGGGATAGACTTATTAAATCCCATTGATATCCTTCCCTATGAAGAAGGCAATTACAGAGATGTTGAGGGTCAGTTTAGATTACAATCCTGGGAGCTTCCTTTAATTTTCAGGATTGGTTGTTCGATCACCCCTATTGTAATGATTAACCATCGTTTAACTATAGCTGTAGATGCATTACATCCAAATAATAACAGTGAATCTGTAAATCTTGGCGCACAATATGAACTGAGAATTCCCGGTACAGGTAGTTTCTTTTTGCGATGTGGATATAAAGCCCTTTTTATGGATAGATCAGAATATGGATTGACTGTTGGGGGAGGATTAGTTATGCGAATGATGCATAATTTTGGTTTTAAAGTAGATTATGCATTTAAAAATATAGGCATATTAGGAAATGTACATTCTTATACTTTCGGATTTTTGTTTTGATGTTGCTCTATTTGGAGATATTGGTATCAATCCGTTAAAATCATAGCTTTATTAAGTAATAGATGGCAATTTAATAGAGATTAGTACCGATAAATTTGAACTGACACACATTGACATTATTGCTTTTAAAAGAAATATGTAATACTTAATATTATTTTAAGGCTTTCTGATAGTTACTACCAATAACAAGTTAGATTACGGCAGGAGAATGAACTAATTTGGCATTGAATATGAAGGTCAAACTTTTTATAACTACGCTAATTGTTTGTTCATTTGTTCCAATTTCTAACTTCTCAAAAGAGATTACAGTAATTAATCAGGTTGGGTATCTTCCCAATATCGCAAAATATGTTTTTACGATACAGCCGGCAGATAGCTTTTATGTAGTTGATTCTTCATCTCAAAATATCTGTTTTTCAGGGAAACTTGAACTTTGGAAAATGACTGACCCATCTACAGAGTTATCAATTTATCGAGGTGATTTCAGTAATTTTCAGAAATCTGGAACCTATTTTATCAGGACTGCAGGAGGAGATATTTCCCATCCATTTCAAATTAGCAATAGTGTATATGAAGATACTTATAAAAAAGCTTTAAAAGGTTTTTATTTCCAGCGGTGTGGATTGATATTAAAGAGTGATTACGCTGGGGTTTACTACCATCCGAGATGTCACATTGCAGATGCTTTTTTCCATGAATCTTCGGATACTTCGGGTTTCAAGCATACTATAGGTGGGTGGCACGATGCCGGAGATTTTGGGAAATATGTAGTGAATGCTGGAATTACAGTTGGAACACTATTGATGGCTTATGAATTGTTCCCAAATTGCTTTGATCAGGATGATATTGGGATACCGGAAAGCGGTAATGGAATTCCTGACATACTGGATGAAACGCGATATGAACTTGAGTGGCTGCTTAAGATGCAAGGTCCAAATGGTGGTGTATATACTAAATTAACAACTGAAAAATTTGCTCCTATGATTATGCCACATGAAGGTGATGCTATGAGGTTTATTTACCAGATTGCATCTACTGCGACAGCCGACTTTGCAGCGGTGATGGCAAAGGCTGCTCGAATATACCAGTCATTCGACGGAACCTTTACTGATACATGTCTCAAAGCTGCAGACAAAGCATGGAATTGGCTGGAAAAACATCCTGATATTGTACCACCTGGTGGATTTCAAAATCCGGATGGTACGGAAACCGGCGAATATGGAGATACCAACGACTCGGATGAAAGACTGTGGGCGTCTGCCGAACTATTTCTAACTACTGCCGAAAACAAATATCATAGTTATTACGTAAATAACTACAATCAACAGGATTTAATTTCTGGACCTATGGGGTGGCAGAATGTTAAAACTCTCGCACATTTGGCTTATCTAAACGGTTCGGCAAATGGTATTAATTCAACGATTCAGAGCCAGATATATTCTTCGTTGGTCAATTATTGCCAAAACTTGGTTAGTGATAGAGACGAAAGCGGATTTCATGTTTTATTAAATCCTGGAGAGTATTTTTGGGGTTCAAATTCCCAAGTCCTGAATAAAGCTATTCTCTTGATTATCTGTTTTGAAAAAGTAGATAATTCTAAATTTATTGAGATAGCTTTTGATCAGCTTCATTATATTTTAGGTATAAATGCTCACGATATGACTTTTGTGACTGGAATAGGAGAAAAATCTCCAATGCATCCTCATCATTCTCCTTCGATTGCAGATGGAATAGAAGATCCTGTTCCTGGTCTTTTGGTAGGAGGTCCAAATCAATATTTGCAGGATCCTACTCTTCAAGCACACTTCAATTCCTCAACACCTCCAGCACTGTGCTATATTGATGATGTAGGGAGTTGGGCTTCAAATGAAATAGCAATAAATTGGAATGCATCGCTTGTTTTTGTTTCGGGATATTTTAGCAAATGCTGTGATGACGGTTATATTAATTCTTCTGGAGAAACATTTCCTGGAAAAATTGAACTTTTCCAGAACTATCCAAACCCATTCAACAATCGGACAACAATCCGATTTTCTTTGGAAACTAAACAAAGTATCAATCTGGTCATTTTTAATACTCTGGGAGATATAGTTTTTGAAAGAGATCTGGGTACTCTTTCCCCTGGTTTTAATGATGTAGATTGGTCTGGAATAGATCAAAGTGGCAACAACTTAAGCTCAGGGATTTATCTATATTATCTAAAAGGGGGTCAGAACACTACAGTAAGGAAGTTGGTCTTATTGAAGTAAATCGCGAATTCTAATGGATTAGTGAAATATGAAAAAATATCTCTATTTTATTTTGGCAATATCAATGCTTCTTCCCCTTTATGTTTCTGCTAAACAATACAAAGGAGGAGAATTAAGGACAAAAGAGTCATACACTTACGGAAGATTTGAGGTATGCTATAAATCCTCTGCAGGCTGTGGGCAAACCTCAACATTTTTTACATACCATGATTTTACAAGTGATTGGATTAATAATTGGAATGAACTTGATATTGAAATTCTTGGAAGATACACTGATGACATCCAGTTCAATGCCATTACACCCGGTAGATCAAACCATGTCCACCATCACTGGGTAGATTTCAATCCATCTTTAGATTTTCATACTTATGCAATTGAATGGACTCCGGATTATGTAGCATGGTTTATTGACGGAGAAGAGGCATATCGGCAAACAGGAGAACATGTCAGTACACTCGATAAACCTCAAAAGATTATGATGAATATATGGAATCCTGTTTATGAAGGCTGGGTTGGAAGTTGGGACAATAGAATTCTTCCTCTATTTGCTTACTATGATTGGGTGAGTTATGCTTCTTATACTCCTGGAGAGGGAAATACCGGTACAAATAATGAATTTAAACTAGAATGGACTGACAATTTTAATACTTGGGATCAATCCAGATGGGATAAAGCAACTCATACATTTGAAGGCAATAATTGTGACTTTCTACCTGAAAATATTGTGTTCAGGGATGGAATGATGATTCTATGTTTAATGGATAATGAAAATACAGGATATGTGGATCATAATCCTCCAGCAGTTCTATGGGCAAGGGCTTATGGCAATACTGTGGAAGTAGTGTTTTCTGAAGATGTAGAAGAAACGAGCGCAGAAGATACATCGAACTATGCCATTTTGGGTGTTACTGTTTCCGAAGCAAAGCTTCAATCAAATAATAGAACAGTAAAACTTACTGTATCAGATTTAGATTTTGACAGTCAATATAATCTTGTTGTTCTTGGAATTAAGGATAAATCTGAAACACCGAATAATCTTATAGGGCAGGTTGTTTCTATTGTGATGTCATCACCCCTACCATTCCCTGTAAAAATTAATGTGGGTGGATTTACTTATAACGATTATCTATCTGACCAGGAATGGAGTGAAAATGTTGAATACGGATACCTGGATGGTGAGGCTGCGGAACATTCTAATCAGCAAATCCAGGGAACTGAAGAAGATCAGATCTATAGAACTGAACATCGGGGAATTGTTGGTTATAAAGTTCGAGTACCAAATGGGGTTTATAAAGTTACACTGATGATGGCAGAGAACTATTTTAATGAAGATAGCAGTAGGGTCTTCGATATAAATATTGAAGGTAATTACATTGCAAGGAATATTGACATTTTTCAGGAAGTAGGCGCTAATGCTGCATTTAATATAGTTGTTGATAGTGTAAATGTTGCTGATCAGACTTTGGATATTCATTTTGGCGCTATAAAAGATAATGCATTGTTAAATGGTTTAATAGTAGAAGCTATAAGTGCAGATATACATGAAGAAAATAATATACTTCCGAATAAATTTTATTTGGAGCAAAACCATCCGAATCCATTTAATTCATTTACAACAATAGAGTATGGTTTAGCGGAAAGTTCTTTCGTTTCAATGAGAGTTTATGATATTTGCGGAAGAGAAATTGAATCGCTGATTCATAAGAGTCAAAGGGCAGGAGTTTACGAAGTTACTTGGCAAACACATCTATCCAGTGGAATTTACTTCTACAAAATAGAAGCGGTATCAAAGCATCGAATATTTACTGAGATAAAGAAGATGTTGTTGATTAAGTAGAAAATATGAATAATCCAACTTGTTTAATTGAATGTTTTAAAGAGTGAAGTGCACTATCATACATCGTTAAATTCCAATTAAAGGAGAGAAAAAAACTGATGATGATTAGAATCCGTTTGATTTTGATAGCAACAATAATTGCTTTTGTTATTTCGAATTACCTCTTTGGTCAACAGAATCTTACTAATTCGCAAATTGAAGAAAAGGTAAATCTGCTTTTATCAGAGATGACTCTTGAAGAGAAAATCGGGCAGATGGTGCAGTATAGCGGTACTTCTCCAAAATATGAGCAGATGATCAGAGAAGGAAAGATTGGCTCATTTTTGAATATACGTGGAGCAACTGAGGCTAACAGATTACAGAGGATTGCAGTTGAGGAAACTAAGTTAGGTATTCCATTGATATTTGGGAATGATGTGATTCATGGATATAGAACGATTTTTCCAATACCTTTGGCAGAAGCGGCTAGCTGGGATCCGGATTTAGTAGAAAAGGCTGCCTCAATTGCTGCTAAAGAAGCAGCTTCCGAGGGAACTCACTGGACTTTTGCTCCTATGGTCGATATAGCCAGAGATCCGAGATGGGGTCGGATTGCTGAAGGATCAGGGGAAGATCCCTATTTAGGTTCTGTTATGGCAAGAGCAAAAGTAATAGGATTCCAGGGAGATGAACTGGCAGACCCTTTTACGATTTTAGCATGTCCCAAGCACTTTGTAGCATATGGAGGCGCTGAAGGTGGAAAGGATTATAACACTGTAGATATATCTGAAAGGACATTGAGAGAAATATATTTGCCTCCTTTTAAAGCAGCTGTAGGAGCTGGTGCAGGATCGATAATGAGTGCTTTTAATGAAATAAGTGGTATCCCAGCTTCCGCGAATGAACTTACATTAACAGATATTTTGCGTGGAGAATGGGGTTTTAATGGGTTCGTAGTCAGTGACTGGAATTCTATTGGTGAGTTGGTTAGTCATGGTATCGCAGCTGATCCATATGAAGCAGGATATAAAGCTCTAAAAGCTGGTGTAGACATGGATATGATGGGAAATGTATATTTAATAAGTCTATCTGAATTAGTGAATGAAGAGGAAATTCATGAAGAATCTATAAACGATGCAGTACGGAGAATTCTTAGATATAAATACAGATTGGGGCTATTTGAACATCCATATATTAATCCTGACTGTACTAAGGATGTTATATTAAACGAAAAACATTTGGATACTGCACTTAAACTTGCACGCGAATCAATTGTACTACTGAAAAATGAAAAGAAAATTCTGCCGTTAAAAAAGGATTTAAATGCAATTGCTGTAATTGGTCCTTTAGCTAATGATAGAGAAGCGCCTCTCGGTTCATGGGCATGCGAAGGAAAATCAAAGGACATAATCCCTGTTCTTGAAGGTATAAAAAACAAGGTTTCATCAAAAACAAAAGTTCTTTATGCTAAGGGGTGCAAAGTTGAAGGAGGTAACAGAAAAGGCATTCAAAAAGCTATAAAAATCGCAAAAAAGGCTAAAGTTGTAATTATAGTTGTGGGTGAGAATGCAGATATGAGCGGAGAAGCAGCTTCCAGAGCCTTCTTGGATTTGCCAGGTATTCAAGTTGAGCTGGTTAAAGCAGTTTATAAAACAGGGATTCCTGTAGTTGTAGTACTGATGAATGGTAGACCTCTTGCAATTCCCTGGATTGTTGAAAATGTACCTGCAATCTTAGAAAGCTGGTTTTTAGGAGTTCAATGTGGAAACGCAATTGCGGATGTACTCTTTGGGGATTATAATCCCGGAGGGAAATTACCAGTTACATTCCCAAGATCAGTTGGACAGGTTCCGATTTATTACAATCATAAAAACACCGGGAGACCATTAAATAAATTTAGTAAGTATACCTCTAAATATATTGATTTACCCTCAAGCCCTCAATTTCCTTTTGGTTATGGATTAAGTTATACGAAGTTTAATTATAGCAATCTTCGTATTAATTCTGGTAAAATTTCACTTTCTGACAGTTTAGTTGTAGAAGTGGAAGTAAAAAATCATGGTGACAGAACAGGTGACGAAGTCGTACAATTATATATTCATGATCTTGTTGCCAGTGTGACGAGACCGGTTAAAGAACTTAAAGGCTTTCTGAGGATTACAATAGCTCCAAACGAAAAGAGAAATGTAAAGTTTGTTTTATATCCTGAACAGCTTGGTTTCTATAATTGTGAGATGGAGTACATCACTGAACCGGGAAAATTTGAAGTTATGGTTGGTGGGAATTCTGTAGATTTAGTTAAGACTACTTTTGAGATCGAGCAAAGTAGTAATTGAAAAATGATTAGAAGAATAAGGACTATTATTTGGGTTATAGTAATTACAGCATTATTTACATGTACTGAAGAAGAGCCAACAAGTCATTCAGATGATTCCGATGCGATTCCTGAACCATCAGGATGGGAGCTAATATGGCATGATGAATTTGATGGAGATGAAATTGATTTTTTAAAATGGACAGTTGTAGAAAGGGAAAATAGTTTTAATAATGAACTACAGTACTATGTCTCAGAAGATGTATATCTAAAAGATGAATGTTTGAGGTTACGTAGTCTGAAGAGAGTTTATGGGTCTAAATACTATACTTCTGGTTTGGTTTATACAAAGCATAAGTTTTTCTGCCAATATGGACGTTTTGAGATCAATGCAAAGTTGCCTTATGGAAAGGGGTTATGGCCGGCACACTGGATGCTGCCGGAAGATGAAACATGGCCTCCGGAAATAGATATTATGGAGTATTTGGGTCATCAACGTAATACAATTTACATGACGAACCATTGGTTAGAAAATGGAGAACATAAAGGTAGTGGAGGAAGCTACACGGGACCTTATGATTACTCAGCGGATTTCCACTCTTTTGCACTTGAATGGGAAGCCGATTCTCTGAGATGGTATATTGATGGTGTTCTACGTCATGCCTCTACCGAAGGTATCCCTCATAAACCTTTTTTCATCATTCTGAATACTGCCGTAGGTGGGGAATGGCCCGGAGATCCCGATGAAACAACATCCTGGCCTCAATATCATGATATTGATTACGTTAGGGTATATAAAAGGGGAATAACTGCTCTTACGGAGTCTCAGCTCGGGCACCACTTATGATTTTGGTCAGAAAGTTTCTAATAGTATCTATTTTTATGAGCTTCAGGATTGTGAAAAATCAGAAATGAAGAAAATGGTACTTCTGAAGTAACAATCTGATATTTTTATTACCATACAAGGGGAAGTTCGTTTCCTCTTGTATGGTTGATTCTCTTTTTTCATCAGATTGTTTTAATATCAGCTGGTAAAACGGCCAACAATTCCAGCATTTTGTCGGAGCAGGTGCGGTTACATTTGGAAAACAGTTCAAAGTCTGCAGGCACGGTTTGAGAACAAGAGTAGGGATTATTTCAGTCTAGGAAAGGTCTAATGGACCATGAATAAGGATTCATTATGAATTTTAAACACATGGTTGTTTACGCGGCTATTGTATTAATTATCTCGTGCAGCATGATTCATCGGGAGCCGGAAGATTATTCTACCGGGGAAAAATGGCATGCGGTTCATTTGATCAATTATATGACCGACAGTGCCGTGGATTCGCTCGTCAGAAACATCCCCCGGTTCGCAGATATTGGGATTAATGTTTTAGTTTTGGAAGTTGACTATAACTTCATGTTTGAATCCCATCCCGAACTGCGGGGTGGCAAGGACCCCATTAAGAAGGAAACTGCCAGTAAAATATCGGAAGCTTGTCGGGATAATAGAATACGATTGATACCGGAATTTCAGTGTCTTGGACATCAATCCTGGGCAAAGGAAACATTTCCCTTACTGATTCAATACCCGGAATTCGATTTGACGCCGGGAGCTTATCCGGGAAATGACAGTATCTACTGCCGGGAGTGGGACCCCACAAATCCTGAAGTGATGAACGTAGTTACTCCGTTGCTTGATGAATTGATCGATGCGTTCAATACCGATGCGATCCATGTGGGGATGGATGAAGTATTTCTGCTCGGAGATAGTACTTCGCCGGCGACGCTTGGCAAAAATCCCGCTGAACTGTATGCCAAAGCCGTGAACGATCTGCATGATTATATCGTCAAAGAGCGCGGATGTGAAATGCTCATGTGGGGAGACCGTCTGATTGACGGCAGCAAATTTGATTTTGGCGAATGGGAATCCTCTTTGAATGGCACAGCCTCGGCAATCGATATGATCCCTAAAGATATCATTATTTGTGACTGGCATTATGACGTTATGGATTCCTATCCTTCGATCCCTATGTTTTTGGAGAAAGGCTTCAGAGTCCTGACATCGGGCTGGAAAAATACGGATGCGACAGTATCGCTGATCGAATACAGTTTCCGACAAAATGATCCGGGGATGCTAGGTCATCTTTTTACTACCTGGGGAGTCAGTGGTGACTCCCTTTTACGGTTTCCACCATTAATTGAAGGAGTGAAAAAAATGAAACAGGCTGAAAGATTACATTGAATGAAGTAAAATATTTATGATTAAAGTAACTCGAAGAAAAAAATATAAAAGGGTGAGAATATGAAACAGAGATTGTCGGTTTTAATGGTCATTATCATGATCCTTATTATTGGTATTTCCTGTACCAGTAAAAGGGAGTATAATATAGATATGAATGCAAAAGTTGAAAATGTCATTTATGCCGGTGTTCGCTCCTCAGCGTACGGCATCAAACCTTTTCCATCTCCGCAAGCATGGCAACAGGCAATGATGGATATGCAGCAGCGTTTTGAAGGTTCGACTCCTTGCGGCATCTGGATTGTCGGCGTCATGGGCGGGGAACGCAGTTGCCGTCTGGAATTTCCGGCTGATGGCAGACAGGACAGTAATATTGTTTATATCGACTTTGATAAGCATGAACCGTATCTAACCCATTTTGATACGACTGGGATTAAGGTGTTTCTGCAAGTGGAACCTGCTAACGCTGATCTGATTGATCTGATTGATATTGTAATGAACCGCTACAAACATCATCCTTGTGTCGTCGGCTTTGGTGTTGATGTGGAATGGTACCGGGAAGCCGATAATCCGGAGTGGGGTGTTAAAGCTACCGACGAATTAGCACAGACCTGGAATGAGCGTGTAAAGTCCCATAATCCGAATTACAGACTGTTTCTAAAACATTGGGATCGAAACTGGATGCCGCCGACTTACCGCTCTGATTTAATTTTTGTTGATGACAGTCAGATATTGGATGATTTTAATGCAGCTCTGGATGAATTTGTCAGTTATTGGTCTGATTATTTCAAACCCAATATGGTATTTTTTCAGATTGGTTACAGATCTGATCGAAAATGGTGGCAGCAACTAAAGGATCCGCCCCGAGACCTCGGCGTCGTTCTGGCACAAAATATTACCCAGGAATGTGGCGTTTTCTGGGTTGATTTTACGCTGCGGGAAGTAATTCCAATCGTTTCGCAGTGATAAATTATCCAGGCAATTAAATATTATTATGAGGATAAAATGAAAAACAAACCGCTTCTGATTCTCTGGCTGTGCTTATTTATCATTGTACTTGTAAATGCGCAATCTCTTGAGGCACAGACACAATTACTTATTCGCTGTGACGATATCGGAATGTGCCATACGGTTAACATGGCGGCGAAAAAGCTGATCGAAACCGGCATTCCCTTCTCTGCTTCCATCATGGTTGGCTGCCCATGGTTTGAGGAGGCAGCGGCGCTGCTTCAAGCGAATCCACAAATTTCAGTCGGGGTTCATCTTACCCTGAATTCGGAATGGGCGCATTACAAATGGGGGCCTGTTTCCGGGCGGGAAGCGGTACCCAGCCTTGTAGATGAGGATGGTTATTTTTATGCTTCAGGAGAGTTGTTTAAAGAGGCCGATATTAAGATAAAAGAAGTCGAAAAAGAACTTCGTGCCCAGATTGAAAAAGCTTTGCATTCGGGATTAAGGATCGATTATCTGGATTACCACATGGGCACGGCGGTTTCAACTCCCGAATTACGGTCTTTAGTAGAAAAACTGGCTGAGGAATATAAACTGGGTATCGCGGTTTATTTTAATGAAGCATACTCGACGCTTTGGGAGATTGCACCGGAGAAAAAACTCAATCGTTTGCTCGAAATTGTCTCAAATTTGCAGCCTGACCGGGTGAATCTAACGGTGATTCATCTGGGAATGGAAACCCCTGAAATGGACGCACTTGTCGATCTTAATTATCCGGCAGATCCCTTTCGTGTAAGTATCCATCGGCAGGCGGAACTGGATGCTCTCTGTTCAGGTGCATTTGAAAAAGCGCTCAGTAATAAAGATGTGAAATTAATAACTTACCGCGACCTTGTTTCAAAAACCGGGTTAAAATCAATGAAGCGGCCGGGTGCATCTGAATATTAACTCATCAGGAAAAATAAACCATTGCGATATAAAAAATATATTTCCTGGATAATCATACTCTGTGCTGCCTGGAGTCTGATTAGCTGTTCCGGAAAACGATCAGAGATTGCCTTTTCAAAAGTTCGAATGGTCGGAGTTAAAATTTATGACTACGATGGAAGTCTTCCGGAATTATTTGGGGAATGGAAAAACCTGGGAATCAATACCGTTTTTACAAGTGCTTCCCTGGATTCCAATCTAGAATTCAGACAATTAGCCAGGCAACACAAGATCGCGACTTTCATCATTCTTCCCATCTTTTTTAATCCGGAGGTGCTGCACGCAAATCCGAAATTGTACGCATTGACCAATCGCGGAACACCGGCGGTGGAAGAATGGGTGGAATTTGTTTGCCCGTCGCGTGAGGAGTACCGGACGCAGAAGGTTGAATATATCATGAATCTGGTTCGTGAACTTGATCCAGATGGATTGAGCCTGGACTTCATCCGCCATTTTGTGTTTTGGGAAAAGGTCTATCCGAATCGCAAACCGGGTGATATTCCCAATACTTGTTTTGATAGCCACTGTCTTCAGAAATTTCAAAATGATCGTGATATTCAGATACCGGACACATTGAAAAATGCCCAGAAGATTGCCGAGTGGATCGAGAGTAATTGTTTGGCGGAATGGACCGAATGGAAGTGTGAACTGATTACCAGTATGATCCGCGACATCGCAGCCGAAGCGCGTAAAATTAAACCGGAGATAAAAATTAATGTCCACGCGGTGCCGTGGCGGCAAACGGATTTTGATAACTCAATAAAAACAGTTGTTGGGCAGGATTTTTCGAAAATTGGCGCAATCGTTGATATGATTTCCCCCATGACCTATGCCCACATGGTGCAGCAAAAACCGGAATGGGTCAGCTCGGTCACTAGGGATATTGCCAATCAGGTAAAATGCAATGTTGTACCCAGTATCCAGGTAAATAGGGCTTATCTTGACGAATCGCTGGGGCTTGAAGAATTTGAAGAATCGCTAATCGAGGCATTAAAGCAACCTTCGGCAGGAGTGATCTTCTGGTCCTGGGATCAGTTGGTTGAAAATCCTCCAAAGAAGGAAATTGTCAGAGCCCTGGTGAGAAAATGACCATTTAAAAATTAGCTGAATTTATTAAGGGGTGAAATTGATGTGTAAATATACCCTGTTCTTCACTGCTCTTGTATCGTTTTTCCTGTTCAGCAACTGCGCTGCAAATTCGGATGGGAACCATCCCAGAGGGAGTGAAATTTCCATAACCTGGGAATTGCTATCCGTCCAACCGGAATTACAGCATAAATCCCGGGTCGCTTTCACATTTGTCAACAATGGCAGACGTCTCTTGGGAAATAGTGGATGGGTAATCTACTTCAACCAGATTTCAGAACATGTCATTCCGGAAAGCCTGCCCGCTGAAATCAGGATTGAAAACATCACCGGGGAATATTATAAACTCTATCCTACTCGGGATTTCCAACCCTTAAAACCGGGACAATGTAAAACTTTTGAGCAGGATTGACTTTTACAACTGTAGATGAAGTTAAGAATGAATTCACATGTAAAATGGAAATTAAAAACCCGATTTGGAAAAAGATAAATATTGCATCCTCAATAGTATTAGTATTGACGATCTTAATATTGTGGGGTATATTCTTTTAAATAGATGAAGAATTTTCTATTTCGTCAGTTTCACTTTGGAAAAGGTAATTTTATTGAAATTTCATATTACGTTCATCTAAAAGGTAAAAATAAGAGTGAGGACTTTATCCGTGAATTGAAGGGGTTTAATAGTATAAACTTTGTTAATTTGCTGTTTGATGAGGAAAAGTTTTAGGCTTAATCGAATTGATGATAAAATAAAGAATGAATATGAGGAAAGTTTCATCACTTATATAAGAATTTGCAAGGTTTTCTATTTTTCTTTTTAATGCCAGGCTCAGGTTGAAAATATAGCTGAGATGAAAACAGTACCAATTTCGGGTAATGTAATAATTGAATGTGAGCCGGATTCTCATGATTGTGGCAGTTATGCAACAGAAGAACTCCCGATGGTTTTTCAAATGAAAAATGACGGAAATATTTTCGTGTCTTTAAAACATTTACTGTCGATATTTTAACCAAAAGATTAATATTTGGTACTCTTAAAGTTATATTTAGGAATACTAATAATAGGAGGGAAAAAATGAGAAGAGGAAATTTTGTCTTTTATTTTTTTGAATTAGCATTTATTTGTAGTTTTCTTTTTGGTTGTCAGGAGCAGAACATTTCTTCCGTAAGTGAGCAAGTTGAAGAATTATTAAATCAAATGACTTTGGAAGAAAAAGTTGGACAAATGACACAGATTACTATTGATGTCATTTCCAAAAGAGAAAATGGTAGGACAGAACCACATGAAATTGATTTAGAAAAATTGGAAAAAGCAATAGTTGATCATCACATTGGCTCTGTTCTAAATATTACTACTTCTGCTTATAGTATTAACCATTGGAATGAAATTATAACACAAATCCAGGATTTTGCTATAAAGAAGACACGGCTCGGTATACCTGTTATTTATGGAGTTGATGCCATCCATGGTGTCAATTATACAAAAGGTGCTACGATTTTTCCACAGAGTATCGCAATGGCGGCAACATGGAATCTGGAGTTGGTAGAAAAAGAAGGTGAAATTGCTGCCTGTGAAATGAGAGCTTCTGGAATTCCGTGGAACTTTAATCCTGTACTGGGACTTGGTCGTCAACCTTTGTGGCCAAGATTGTTTGAAACTTATGGAGAAGATGTCTATTTAGCCTCCTTAATGGGAGCAAAATATGTAAAAGGACTACAAGGTGACGATATTAGCAATCCTGAAAAAGTTGCTGCATGTGCCAAGCATTATGTAGGATACAGTTTTCCACTTTCTGGCAAAGACCGTTCCCCTGCCTGGATTCCAGATAGAATGTTACGGGAGCTTTTCCTGCCGGTTTTTAAAGC
>DAOUYY010000092.1 GCA_030665885.1 Fidelibacterota bacterium | reverse complement strand
GAAATTGCCATTGTATATGCCCAAATATCTGTTTTAAAGGCTCCTCTGACCTTCAGTTTACCCTTATGATTCATATTGTTTCTGAATTCTCTAACTGTTGCTTCTACATTAGGGCGAATCTTTCGGCGCTCAGGCGGAATCTCTAAAATCCGCATTTTCCTTCTGTTCTGGAGATAATCCTTCTCCGTGAAATAATATACCCGCTTGTTCTTTTGCTTCTGTAATATTGTAGTTAGGGAATATAAACAGAAGGTCGACGCAATTGTCATCGATGATATTGACCTGCAGCAGGTGAATGATTGTGAATACATTGGTGAATGTGATATGGACCTGGTTCGGGCAAAAGTGCTAGTAAAAGTCAAATATCACCGTATTACCGAAATTGAACTGCTTGAACATGATCATGGCAGGGGTGAAAACGCAGAAGTCATTCCGGAAAAAGTTGTAGAAGTACAGTCATTGAAAGTAGATACGATTACAGGCGCAACTTGCAGCAGCAAAATCATTCTTGAAGCGATTGAAGGCGCTCTGAAAAAAGGTATGAATTGATTTGATTTTCCCAATTTATTATATCGAAACTCTTTACTCATCAGAATAAGGAATCATCACACCAAGTATAAAATAAACGATAAGACCAGGTAACGCTCCACTCCATAGAATAATCAAAGCAGTGATAACCCGGATTAAGTTCGAATCAACTCCAAAATATTCTCCAAGCCCGCCGCAGATACCTAAAAATTTCCTGTCATTCCTGGACCTGTAAAACCGCTTTAAGAATGTTCGATGTCCACAATTAGGACAGATTAATGTATCTCCTTCTAAAACATGCCCGCAGTATTTACATTTTTTCACTATTGTTCCTTTTCTCCTGCGAGACCGAGATCATCTGCGATAGTTTTCATCGCATTAATAACTCTTTGAATATGTTCGGTTTCATCAACACGCAGCTCTTCAATTCCCTGTTTGATTTCCTCCCTGTCTATTTTCGCAGCAAAAGATTTTGTCTTAAATTTTTTCTTCACTGATTTCGGCTTAACATCAAGGATGTTTTTAGAAGGCCGAACCAGAGCAACAGCAATTATAAATCCCGTAAGCTCATCAACAGCGAAAAGTGTTTTTGCCATTAGTGAGTCTCTTGTTACCCCAGTATATGAAGCGTGCCCCATTATTGCCTGGCGCATTTCTTCCGGATAGCCTTCTTCTTCAAGAATTTCATTTCCACGATAAGGGTGATTTTCTTCATCGGGATATTTCTCATAGTCAAAGTCATGCAGCAAACCTGTTACTCCCCAAAGTTCAACATCTTCTCCATAAAAATCGGCATAATAGCGCATAGCAGCTTCGACAGCAAGAGCATGTTTTCTTAAACTCTCTGTCTTAGTGTACTTGCATAAAAGATTCCAGGCTTTTTCTCTATCCATTTCTATCCTCCAAACAGTTTTTAGTTATAATCGTCCATGCCATTTCCAGAAAAAAGTTTGAGGCAAATTCCCTTTTTTAAAAGAATACGTTTAAAACGCCTCTCATAAATTATGTTATATTGCTCTTCTTTGTCGGGAAATCGTTCCAGAATCTTCCGCTTAACTGACTCCAGGAATTTAGTGGCTTCTATTTCGGTAAAATTTTCAGTTCTTAATTTATTTACAACAAGATCAGAATATCTCCTGAGCCATTGAATCTTATTTTCTTCTTCATACTTTTTTTGTGAGATATTTCTCAGCATTTTTCGTCTCTTCAATTTTTTAACTATTAAGATCCTCTACCTTTGTGGAAATAGTGCTACTATTAATTATCATATCTACTAACTTAAAAAAAATCTGTGTGAAATCTTCATAATTGATAAATCGATGGGTGACGGTCTCTCAAAACATCGTTATATGGTGTAATCATCTTATTAAGAGCTTCCTCGGGATTGATGCTAACAATCAGCACATCTTCTTCATTTTCGGAGAGATTGCCGATTCGTTTTCCTTTGGGGTCTGTTACCTGACTTTTCCCGGTAAAAGTGAGAGGTTGTTTTCCTTTTATCTTTTCTGTACCGATTCTATTTGCAGTAGCTGTAAAAACTCGGTTTTCGATGCTTCTCGTTATCATAGCATTCTGACAATAGGGCAATACGAGATTAGCAGGATGGGCAATTATTTGGGCTCCATGCAGAGCAAGAGTTCGTACCATCTCCGGAAAAATCCAATCAAAACATATCATAACTCCGACTTTAACTTCGTTAATACCGAAAACAGGTGGAGTTTCAGTTCCAGGTGAAAACCACTTTTTCTCTTCGTAAAAAAGATGAACTTTGCGATATATCCCTATGAATTCTCCTTTATCAAAAACTGCAGCACTATTAAAAAACTTATTATCTGCTCTTTCCATAACCCCTACTACTATCGCCGATTGAATATCACTTGAAAGTTTCAGTAGAATTTTTGAAGATTCGCCCAAAGGAAATATTTCAGCGAGTTCCTTAATATCATCTTTGGAGCTAAACTGGTAACCGGTAGTGCATAATTCCGGCAGAACCCAGAGATCAATGCCAGAATATGAAGCAATAGTGTCTTCAATTTTTCTAAGATTTTGTTCTTTATTTCCCCAGATGGGAGAAAACTGAAAAATTCCAAGTTTCATAATTTCTTATAATCCGTTTAAAAATTGAAATGTAAAGCCAATCCAAATAGCAGAAATAATGATTCTGACTAATTTTTTCTCACCTTTATCTCAAGCATTGTCCCAAGATATTTTCTTTTCGCACGTACAGGTCTAAGCAGTAAAGTAGAATTATCATCTTTAATTATACATTCTTCCTTCAAACCTGTAATTATCTTTTCCTCAACGGCTTTGAATATCTCCTCAGGTAAAAATCTGCTTATCTTTTCTTTAGTAAATCCATCTTCAACATTGTAAAATTCTCTTGCCAATCTATTCAAATAGGTTACTTCACCTTTTCTATTACATACTAAAATCATTGTCTTCATTTCATCAGTTTTTATCTTCAGAGCTTTCGAGACAAGTTTAAGATAATCCCTTTCCTCAGAAATATCTTTATATTTTTTCTTCTTTCTAATTTCACTTCTGATAAAGAAGATCCTCGGTAAGGGTGTAAACCAATACATAAAAAGAAAGGGTACTTCTTTTAATTTTACTAACGACTTTATAATCTTAAATTTAAAAACATCTATCTTTTTTTGAGATAAACTTGTCGGAGCTTTAGCTTCAACTTCGTAACCATAACTCTTGCATACATGTATGACTCTATCCACTAAATCTCTGTCAGACACGTGAATGTGAACATAAGTGCATCCATCACCGTACCTTATTATTAAAGCATTGTAATCTATTTTATTTGGGAGAGACCTTAATCTGTCGCTTATTTCCTCTCTCTCCACACTGCCTTTAATACTACATTCTACACAAAAACCAGGATATTTTGCTTTATATTTTAAACTGGCGATCTGGTCTTTTATTTCTTTTTCCAGATTTTGATTAAGCTTCTCGATTTCATTATTAAGTGAAATTCCTAATGTATCCAGCCATCCTTGTAGAAAAATGATAAAGCCCAATCCTCCTGCATCGGAAACATCGCTATCCCTTAAAATTTTGACCTCCTGCACACTGGGGTTTAATAGCTCTTTCACAATAGTAGAATAGCTCTTCTTTATGATATATGAAAATTCACTTCTTTCTCTCAGAGCTTTCTCTGTTTGTTCGCCAAACATCCTCATCACCGAAAGTATCGTTCCCTCTTTCGGATCACCAAAAGAAGAATAAACACTCTCAGTACCCTTTTTCAATGCTCCAACAAAAGTCTCAGGATCCAAATTTTTATCTTTAGAAAGATGGGATTTGATATAATTACTAATCCCTAAAAGATATTGGGACTGTGCATTACCAGAACATCCTCCTCCCTTATTAAATGCAAATCTGGAAATTTTTTCAATAGCCTCAACAAAAGAATCCCTTTCACTTAAATTAGTAGTAGCGCCAGCGATAGGTTTTAACATATTTCTGCCAGTATCTGAATCATTAACAGGGAAAATATTTATACTATCTATAATTTTTCGATGTCTTCTTAATTTTTTCTCTGACTCTTTAAACATTTTGATTAGAAGAGAACTATCTATATAACTATAACCAAGTCGAAGAATTGATGCACTATATAGATTAGGCCCAGTGTGAGTGGCAACTAACTTGTTTGCCTGTCTATAAGAAACCTCCTTTATATTATACTCTTTTTTAAGTATCTCATATAATCCCTGTAAAATAATTCTCTGTCTTTCAACTGAATAGCCAAGAACAAGCTCAATTGTCTCCTTATATCCAATTCTTCTACGTATATCTTGAAGCATCCTTTTCCGGACATCAGCCTTTCTCACAGTACTAACCGGACTGGGAACACTCTCTACGAAACTGATAATTGTAACAATTCCCAAAAGATCTGCTATCTTAGTAAGGATGCTTTTGTGTAACGGAACCCTTCCACTTCTCCTCACATATTCTAAGTTATCAATAGGCGCAATAAAAAATATCTTCTGTTTTGCCTCCTCTATACGCTCAATAATTTCATCGAGACTTTTACCCTGTTTTGCAACTTTTGCAGCTTCAACAACAAGCAGTCCCTCAGGATCAAATGCCTGATTTGCGTCAATTACTTCTATTCTTCTGTCATATCTTCTGCTAATGTCATTGGCTGTAATCACAATGTTATCATATATTTTGCTTAAACTTTTTGCCAACAAAATGCAGCATATTTCCCTTTCATCCTTCTGAACAATATCTTCAAGAAACTCTCGACACCATTGAATATCTGCGGCTGCAGATACCGGAGCTTCGTTTTTATTCTTTATCTTACCTAAAAAATTATAATAATCATCTAAAGATGAGAAATATCTGAGGTTAGCACGATCCTCTTGCAAATTATATATATATGGGTCCCCCTTTATCCTCACTTCCTTACCGTCTGCATCGCTAATAAGGAATGGAATTACTGATATTCCATACTTTTTAACAGTTACTTCATCTAAGTTTGAAGACTCATCAGTGATTATTTTTACAGGCATTCTTCACCTAAAATTTTTCATTAAATTAATCTAAATCCCAGATTCAGTATAAACAGGACATATAGTATTAATAAAAAAACTCCTTCAATTCTTGATAATTTCTTACCAATAAATAAAAATACAAATAACAGGATAGTAACAACCATCATAAAGGGATTCTCAAACTTTATCACACTTGTATCTATCTTTAAGGAATAGATCATCGGTATAATTCCTAACACAAAGGCGGTATTAAAAAGATTACTCCCAATGATATTACCTATCGAAATTTCATCTTCTTTTTTAACAACTGCAATCACACTTGTAAAGAGCTCCGGTAAAGAAGTACCAAGAGCAACTATAGTAAGACCAATTATAAGTTCTGAAATACCAAAAGCACGTGCCAATCCAATAGCTCCTCTAACTGTTAGATTCCCACCAATTACCAGTCCTCCCAATCCCAAGAAAGATAAAGCAAGGTTCTTGACAACATGCCCCCTTTCAACATCTTTTACTTTGATATCACCTTCCTCACGTACCTTGCGATTAGCAATTATAAACGATATATAGATGATAAACAAAATTAGAAGAATAGCGCCCTCGTAAAAAACTAAACGCCCATTATAACAAAAGATTATAAAAATAGCAGTTATCACTAATAAAACTGGAAAGTCGAGAATAAATATCCTTCTCTTTGCTTTTATAGGACGAACAACAGATGAGATTCCAAGAACTAATAGAACATTTGCCAGATTACTACCAACAATATTTCCAACGCTAATATTGTCAACTTTTTCAATAGCACTAAATAAACTGACAACAAACTCAGGCATTGATGTACCAAAAGCGACAAGTGTTAAGCCTACTACAATTTTTTTTACTCCGAAGGAGACGGCAATAGAAGAGCTGCCATTTACAAGAAAATTTGCACCGTAGTAGAGTAAAACAAATCCAGTTAAAAAATAGACAATATACATTTAAATCTCTTACTCAATATTTTCTGATTTTTCGAAACTTATGGAATCTTTGCACTTATGTTCAGTTCGGAGTAAATATTCTCTAAACCTTTATGGATATATTTAATATCCGGATGGTTCTTGTGAAAAGACCTCTTCAAGAGTTTTAATGCCCTATTAAAAAAATATTCAGCCTTTTGAATTTCACCAGACTTTGTATATAAATCCGCCAGCTTTGTAAGAATTTTTCCTACATTTGGATGGTTATAACCGAAGTTCGCTTCTAAAAAAGATAGAGATTTCCAATAAAACGATTCGGAAATTTCAGGACAGTCAAGACGATCCTTAATTTCCGAAATCTGGCATAGGTAGACACTTTTCCTTATTTTCCAGTGCATATTTAGTCGCTCAACCAGGCTGATTAATCTGTCAAGAATTGCTTCTGCTTTCTTATAATCCTGCTTTGCTGTGTAGGAAGATGCCAAATTTTGCAAGGTTGGAATTAGCTCCTCTGAAAACTGTCCTAAATTCTTCTCCTTAATTTGTAAAGCTCTTGAGTAATATACTTCAGCTTCTTCAGCATTTCCTAATAGGTCATTTATCCAACCAAGATTGTTCAATTCTTTAGCAGTTTCAGAATGTTCAACTCCAAAAAAAAATTCAGAACGATTAAGTTCTTCTTCGGCAACCCAAAGGGCTCCCTGATATTGTCCTTTTGATATTAAAAAAAATATTCGCTTATCAAATGAACACAACTGGTTGAAATTCGAAAATTTCGTTGCCATAAATAACTCCGGAATTGACTTGTATTTTGCACAAAATCAAAAATCAAGATTTCGCTTCAAAGTAGTATTTTCAGATTAATATGGCAATATAAATCGGTAATTGTTTTAAACTAAATCAGTTTTTAACTGTGTCTCAGCCAATTCTATTAATAATTCTTGTAGAAATAATATCGATTTGAGAATTCTGACACAATTTCTCCAGTTTTCTATGCTTACATTATGGTGATTTTTCCATTTTATCATAAGATTCAGATTAAAAACCAGTTCAATTTCCTACACATATATATTTCTTATAAACATAGAATTAATCAATTATATAAGGGTGTAAAACTACTTACTATCGGAAAATTAGTAAGAAAATAATGTTGACTTTTAGGAAATATTCACTTAAAATAATCCGTCATTTGATCTAATTGAATAACTATATAATAAAGGAGTAACCCAATGGTCGATCTTTTTCTACAAGGCGGACCTTTTATGTGGCCGATTCTCGCACTATTAGTTTTCGGCCTCACGATTACACTTGAAAGAATCTACACTTTAACAAAAGCATCCTTAGTTACCAAAAGATTTATTCCAAGGATTAATAAGGCATTGGAAGATAAAGGGGTAGATGCAGCATTAGAAGTTTGTAAAGAAACTCCAGGACCTATTGCTGAGGTTTTTCATGCCGGACTTTCCCGTGCAGATCAAGGTATTGATGTTGTTGAAAAATCTATAGAAACTGCAGGCTCTATTGAGATGGCTTTTCTTGAAAAAGGAATGATTTGGTTATCTACAGTTATCACAATTGCTCCCATGTTAGGATTTGCCGGAACAGTTTCAGGTATGGTAAGAGCATTCCAGGATATTGCTGCTGCAAATGATATATCTCCTGCTGTTGTAGCAAGTGGTATTTCAGAAGCGCTTCTGACTACTTTATTTGGTCTCATCGTCGGTATTACTATTCAGATATTTTACAATCTCTTTACATCACGCGTAGATGGTATCATCATTGATATGGAAGAAAATTCGGTAAATCTTTTAAATACCTTAGCCTCTAGTGAAGTGAATAAGGTATAGAGATAATAATCATGGGCTTATTAAAAAAGAAAGGGATCCGCGAGGCAGAAATACCATCAGGCTCAATGGCTGATATTGCCTTTCTTATTCTTATTTTCTTTATGGTCGCTACGACTATTGACATGGATAAGGGGATACAACTGATTCTACCTGCAGAAGGGGACGTTGTAGAGATATCTAAGAAAAATATTACAAATCTCATAATTGATCCAAAGGGAAGAGTATTACTGGATAACAAAGAAATAGAGATCAATAAAATTAAACCCATAATTGAAGGTATCATACTGAAGAACCCGAAGATGATATTCTCAGTAAAAACACATTCAAGAACTAAATACCAAACATATATTGAGGTTCTTGATCAGCTAAAACAGACAAGTGCAAAAGTTTCAATTGCTGAATAGGAAAGAAAAAAGATGAAATTGAAGAAAAAAAGCAAGATGAAAACTGGAATTCCAACTACCGCAATGCCTGATATTATTTTTATGTTGATTTTCTTTTTTATGGTGTCTTCTGTTTTGCGTGATTACGAAGGATTGAACGTCATCCTTCCCAAAGCCAAGCAGATTGAGAAACTTGCCTCAAAAGTTCACATAACCTATTTATGGGTATCGAAAGAAGAATTGATCTCAATTGATGGTAAACTCTTAGATGTTAAAAGTATCAGGAACATTATGTATGAAAAACGAACAACTGATCCACAACTTATTACTTCTATAAGATCAGATCAAAGGGTGAATATGGGACTTATGAACAAGATCCACAAAGAATTAAGATTAGCAGATGCGCTTAAAGTAAATTATTCTACAAAGACAGCCATTTAAAGGTATTATTCAATGATTCTTAGAAAAAATCCCGAAGCCAGCCTAAAATTGCGATACAATTTAGTTATGAGAATAGGACTCGTAGCAAGTCTAACTTTCCTTATCGGTGTAATGGTACTATTCCCTAAGTTCGAAAAAAGAAAAACTACACAAAGAGAGTTTCAAATAGTCATTGAGACCACAGATATTCCGATAACGGAACAAAAAATCGAGCTGTCAAAGCCACCAGCAAGACCTTCAATTCCAGTTGAATCTGACGATGAAGATTTTTCCGAGGATATTTCAATGGATATATCTATGGACTTTGATGACTATGTAGCATGGGAAGCACCACCTCCCCCTCCTGATGAAAATGGAGGTCCAACGATTCGCTTCATCCCTTATGACGAACCACCAACACCAATTGGCGGTTTTGAAGCAATTCAAAGGAATGTTATTTATCCTGAAATTGCACAGGAAGCCGGTATAGAAGGAACAGTTGTCGTTCAGGCATTTATCGATAAAAAGGGAATAGTACAAGATTGCGTTATACTTAAAGGTGTGCCAAATACCGGACTTGACGAGGCTGCGATGGATGCTATAAAAATGACCCGTTTCATACCTGCTATGCAAAGAGACAGGAAAGTTGGCGTTTATATTTCAATTCCTGTAATTTTCAAGTTGAGGAGTTAGCACAAAAAATCATAATAGATCTTAAAAAGGCGATATAGAAATATCGTCTTTTTTATTTAACCACAAAAACAGATAGTACAAAACAACTACTTCTAATGGCTTTAAGTTGTAGT
>DAOUYY010000217.1 GCA_030665885.1 Fidelibacterota bacterium | reverse complement strand
CTGGGCGAATATTTCTGATTACGTGAACGTGTCAGTGCCTACGATTCAGCGTAGGCTGAAGGATGCGGGCTATACATTTGAAAGCGGGCGGGTCATAAAAGCGTAGTTCCAAACTACGTAGGATCTTTATCTCTTATGGAGAAAAATTTTTCTGTGTTTTTATTTCCCGCCCGAGCATACACCTCAAAACGTTTATAAGTAATACCTCTGAATTTTTAATTAGACACGGAGGGACACTAGGATGAGATATAATAAAAAAAAGGTCCTATTTTTATTGGTGCCCCTGCTAATTATTATTTTTTTCTCGGGGAATGCTAACGCAGACACATATTCCTTCTCGGCAGGTTCCACTTTTGAAGATCAAGATATTTTTTTTTCAACAGTTAATAGCGTCGAAACTATCAACGGTAACGCTACAGGGACAGAATTTGCCTCCGATATGATAGGGATTTTGAGTGGATCCGACCAGAGATCAGTTCCAAAAGAGAATTATAAAAGATATAATGACACTCAGGAGTTTAAATCCACATTTATCAGAGAAACAAATAGATCTTCTATATCTCACATAATTCCAAGCAGCCTATTAGACCCTCACTATTATACCGTCATAAATTCTTCTTCAAAATACGTTAAAGAACTTGAAAACCCTGCCAATAAAGTTAAGTCGGATGAACACGAAGCAAATGAAGGGAATGGGGATATTGACAAACCTGGGACCTCAGATTCGATTCAGGAGCCATTGCCGGAAGAAAACCCGACACTAACACCAGAAGCAGAGTCTGTCATTTGTGTTGACATAAATTCTTCACCAGAAGGAGCAGAGATTCGGATAGACGAAGAATATAACGATGTTACGCCTTCTACAATAAACTTTGATAGACCTGGAAATCATACCATTAAGCTTGTTTTGGATGGACACAAAACCTATCAAGAGAGTTTCTTCATTTCTGAATCTATGACCTTAGATGTGATTTGGGAACCATTGCAGAAAGAAACACCAACATCTCCAACACCAGTACCAGAGCCTTCCGATGATTTCGAAAAAAACCAAAAAAAGAGCGGAAATGCCACAAAAGTATATAAGGAAGAGAGCCTCACGGAGAATAAATCTAAATCCTCTTCAGCTTTTTTTCCGCCTTCCCCTAAACCGCCCGGTTTCCTTGCAATGTACATATTGATAGCGATAATTCTCGTTTATTTTTTAAAGTGTAAGAACAAGCGATGAAATAGAATGGAAGAAGACAGTTGGATATGGATAGAGAAGCTGTTCAAAAAGATACCATTGCCTTATCCTATTGTTTCAATAATCATAGGTGCCATCATATTTTTAATCTATGTGTTTTTCACCACAAAAGTTGTTTCTTTCGCCTGGGAGAAATTTCATATTCTTGGAATAGTCATTCAGAGCTCTTTGATAGCGTTTCAGCTTGCAGGGATTCAAAATATATTAAATAAGATGAAAAAAACCTTCGGAAATTTAGAGTCCGACCATAAAAATGATGTGCGCGTCGATAAATTGTATGATGAGCTAAAACACCGTTTTTCCAACTCATATTGGTATTATCTACTGGTTGCGGCAGTCATTGTTCCGTTCATTGTAATTAAAGTGTTAGATGTTTTAAGGGGTGGTACTACTCATTACATTGAAGAACCAACGGTGTCAAGTTTTTTGCTTGATTTTTATGAGGTTGCAATGTTTTTTTTAATGCTTTTTTTGCTAGCTATTATTCTGTGGATCATTTTCAACATTGCATTGATGATCTATAAAATTGGAAAAGATCCCTATAGGCGTACCATTAAAATTAATATCCGCCACGTCGACAAGATTGGTGGGCTAAAGCCACTTAGGGACCTTATTTTAAAAACTGATACTTTTTACTTCGTGTGCATAATACTGACAATATTATTATACTCCTCTCCTTTCAGCTTCTTTTGCTATGAAAGTTACATTCTTATATTATTATTAATTGTAGGTGTGGGCTTCTTTATCATTGGATTAAAAACAATCCAAAAAATTTTGAAAGATCGAATAAAAGATGAAATTAACAAAATTAACGAAAGATATCAAAGACATCACCAACGACTTATGGATATAGATTTAGAACAAGACTATAAGGACAAAGACAAAGAGCTAAATATGGAGTCAAACCTTATTGAAACATTTTTTAAAGAGGAAGAACGAACACTGCAACTTTATCGCAATGTTAGAAAATATAACATTAAATATAACTTTAAAAATATTTTTAAGATTCTCTTCCTCCTTGGTCTCTCGATACTAGCTAATATAATTAGTGGTAAAATAAGATTTAATTAACTTTAAGCCTATTTTTGTAGGCAATTGTACCGTTAAATAAATATTGCTATCAGATTATGGGTGTGGATTGGAGTGAATGTGACCAACTTTGGAAACTTGTGATTGATATTATACTAATTTGCTGTTAAATTAGTGTTAGTTTATATACTTTGCCGGCGAACAAAAAAACAAAATAAAAAAAGAAAGGTGAAAAAGATGGGGCGATTAGACGTAAGGGGAATAAGCGAAGATACGTTAATAGAATTCAAAAGACACGTACAGAAGAAATACGGGAAGATACATACCGTGCTCGGGCTGGAAGTGGAAAAGGCACTGAAGTCATATCTCACCGAGATTGAATTTCAAGAGCGGTTGGCTAGTCCAGAATCGCAGTGCAAAATCACACACATAGAGGTGAATTAATGCAGATAGCGGAACTACATGTGCGGGGTTTGAATGCTGAGGTAGTCAATGCGTTCCGGGAGTACGTATTGAAAAAGTACGGTAAATTACATACCGTATTTGGGCTGGAAGTAGAGAAAGCATTAAGCGAGTACCTAAAAAGGCAGGAAGAGATGGGCACGGAAGAAGAAAAATAATGCACAAAAGTTAACCCAATTCACATAACTTTTTTAATATACGTGCCATACATTAAATCATAATGAAATTAGAGATTAAGGTTATTAAGGGGCACAAGTATCTTTATCTCAGGGATAAAGTTAAAGTTAACGATAAAACTGCTGCTATTTCGTTCTACGTAGGTAGATTGAGTAAATTAGAGAGAGCAAGATTTATAGAAAAATTAAGTGAATTCGAGAAGATCAAGTTAAAAAGAAGTATTTGTATAGCTCAGTAAAAATTCCAAGCACCAAATTCAAATTTATAAACACATTTGGATTTTTCCAGTATCAAACTAAAGATTACCAGATCATACCGTTTTGAAAAACGGAGCATCAAAGCGGATGTTTGTTAGGATTTGCGTGAGCAATACATAACGATAAAATCAGAATGGTAATTAGAAATATCACCATTTTGAGTTATGGCCTCTGCCAGCGGATATCCGGGTTCAATATGCTGTGCGGAGATTTTAGAAATTCCGGATGTATCGCCATTTTTCAACGCATCATCAATCGGTACCCGCTTTTCCAGAAGCAACGTTATATCATACATAGTATGCCTCATTGTCGATGCGTCTTTTCAAGTAGTGATTCATACGCCGCCAGTAACGCACCAGATCAACTTTTGCCCCAAGAATCCTCTCCAGTTCCTCTTTGATGCTTACCTTTCCAAATTTCTCGTGAGTTAGGACGCTTTATTTGAAACACCGAAATACCGATAATTACCGTGATCAGAATAATGGCTGCCCCTAACACAACCATTAATAACCCATTTTTGTATCACTCCACCACAAAAATAGCAGGCTTAAGCGGAATAGCGAACTTTTGCTTACCCTTCGGATCGTACTCCTCATTTATCATTATTTCACAGCCAAACCCTTTCCCTAAATACTCTTTCTCACGAGCCAGAACCTCCGGTTCATTCAGCTCAAAATATGAAGTATAATCTGTCTTTGGTAAAGCTTTCTTTTTTAAAGAAAGGTTTTTCATCACCTGCTTCACAAAATCCACTGTGCTCAAAAGATTATCCTTCCTGAGCTTCATCGCCTCTTTAATCTTATCCTTATCAGGTAAATCCTTTATCGCGCGGAATATATCCCACTTCCAGCTTTCCGCAGTATAGACATAAATTTTATCGGGCTTGATTCTAGCTATCTTCAGTATCTCATTTATATCGTCAATGAGCGCGACCAGATACTCCTCCTCGCGTTCCACACGATCGTCAATAAACTCCGCTTTTATCGCAGGCAGAGTCTGCACAGAAATGAACGTATCGTGTAGCTTATGCCAAACCTCTTCACAGATATGCGGTACAATTGGCG
>DAOUYY010000013.1 GCA_030665885.1 Fidelibacterota bacterium | reverse complement strand
AAATCATAGATAGAAATATCCCGTCCATGATTTGTCATATAATCAAATGACAGTTGCTTTCCATCCGGCGACCAATGAGAAGAGAATAATTCTTCACCATTATTAAATTTTGTAACTACTTTTTCATTATCCTCTTCCTTATAAAGATCTCTAATCACCAGATTTGATGTTCCATCTCTACCGGTAACAAAAGCCAATTTTGTTCCATCAGGCGATAGTGAAGGATTATAAGCACGTTCAAACTTAGTAATTTGATCTTCTTTATTTTTTTTAAGGTCCAACTTATAAATATCATAATAAATTGAGCCATTCTTATTTGGCTTGCTTTTTTTAGAATAATAAATATACTTACCATCTGGAGAAATTGATATTCTCGATCTAACCTCAGGTTTAACTAATACGCTTTTTCTTGTAGATGTATTATATACATATAATGAGGTCTGAGAAAAATAATCTCTACCTTTATTTGACAAATAATATATAAGTGAATCTCCAACCCATTCAGGGTATATATTAGTTGTAGATCCTGTAATTAAAATTTTACCTGTTTCAGCATTATTTTGTATTACAGACGTAAGTCCTCTATACTTATTTTCAAGATGATATTTCCACTCTTTATAAATCTGCTTGCCCTGAATCCCGGTAGCTTTCCTTAATGCCGTATTAATAGAAACCTGTATCGGGGAAGCCATTATATTCGTTAAATTGGGACAGATATCCATACCGAATCGCTCAATCAAATATCTTGTAAAAGCTAATCCCTGATTATAAACAGACTCATTACCAATCCCTCGCTTCCCAAAAGACCCCATTTGACTTAGTGTAAGAATTTTACCATGAAGCGTTCTATCTCTTAAAAGCATATCACGATGGGAATCCCATAAATCATTTGTGGCATTGGGGAACATATATTGTGCTATGCCTTCAGCCAGCCACATTGGCATAACCATAGCAGGAAATGGATATGAACTGATTATTCTTGGATAGCCATAAATTACATCATCTCTCTTTTCATCCTCATAATCAATCACCTGGAAATAAGCACCAGGGAAATTACGCGGATATTTCATTGCCTTCTGAAGAGAGACAATATGCGTAAACTCATGAGTAATTACATCTCTTAACCAACTGTGATTACCACGAAGGAGAAAGTCAAGAGGAGTTGCCCATATTTCTATCTTGTTATCATAATAATATGCTGCCCCATTTGAAAAATCATCAGAATCCTTTATTACAAGATCAGTTTTTGAATCAGGTTCAAAATCGTAAAAAGACGTTACAGATCCATAGATAGCCTCTGCAATATCTGCGCTTTGATTGGCAGTCCATTCAGCACCCTCATGATAGTGAATTTTAAAGTGAGCGGTCTCAAACGTTTTCCATTTCAACTCAGGATGGTTAAAGCGGGCTTGGGCATATATCGATGATAAAAATAAAAGTATAAAAAAAGCTGAGAGTACAGATTTTGTGTAATACTTAAAATTGATGCTTCGATTCATGCAGCCCTGAATTTTTCCATAAATAAGTAAACAAGGGAGATTTGATTCTTACATTCGTATTTACAACTTCTATATACAATTTTGTTGAAACTATAAAAAGATCTTTTGCGTTTTTTGTGCATTTTGTGGCTTTCTTTAGTAGACTCA
Source organism: Fidelibacterota bacterium (assembly GCA_030665885.1). GTDB lineage: Bacteria > Fidelibacterota > UBA2242 > UBA2242 > UBA2242 > BS750m-G69. The sequence goes on along the minus strand of DAOUYY010000013.1, from coordinate 19,734 downwards.
GTATTTATTTAATAACCATTATTTTTACAATTTTGCTGTCTGTTTTACTTCCGCTTGTTGCTTCCACAACGGCAAAATAAACACCACTTTCAACATTTGAAACATTCCACTCTATCTCATTATGATCGCCTACAACAGGATGTGAATCCTTGAACGAATCAATAAAATCTCCGGCAAGGTCATAAATATCTATAGAAATATCACATGATTTGTTCGGGAAGTAGCGTATTCTTGTTGTATTTTCTTTCACTGGATTTGGCCAGTTATAAGTCTCTTTCTTGTTGAGAAGCGATTTCGTGGTAGTAACTGGAGCTTCAGATTTAGCACTGTAAAAGAAACTTCTATCAGCTCCTCCTCCCAAACATGTCCATGCATTTATGGAAATCCTGTCAGATGAAATCAGAGAACCAATAATGTTTATTTTTCTTGTAGCTGGAATTTTCTCTCCTGTAGACTTGGTACTTTTTGAAGCTGCTAATTGTAAAACACCTTTATTAGAGTTCAACAACATCTTACTCGATTCAATATAATCTGGAAAAATTTTAGGAAAACCTTTAATGAATTCACCATTTTTATTTATAGCTATAACTCCTGCATCTTTCACATTCACAAGTATATCTAAAATTTGGTCGTTATTAATGTCTGTTGTCAGCAAATATGGATAAAAATATTTATCAAGATATTGGAAAGGGATAGATACAGGAAAGTTAGATTCCAAGATTAAATGATCAGTAAAAACATAGATATGTTGTGAATCTGCAACAACTATCTCAACTTTACTGTTACCATCGATATCAGACAGAATCGGATAAGGATAATAGTTTTTAAGAGAATAAAAATACATTTTACTTAAAATACTATCTTCCGGATCTATGAAAAGCGAAATTCCATCTTCTGAACAGACAACAACATCCGGATATATATTTTCATTTAAGTAGCCAACAACCAAATCACCGATTGGTTCAGAGTCTATCTCACCTACAGCTCTAATTTTAAAAGGAACAGATTCAATTTTTAATAGAGTACCACCTTCCGTAATAGCGAAAGTATTATTCTCATCACCTGCAAGTTTATGAATCAAACTTCCCAATTCAATATATTCAGAACTTTCATTCCCAGGATCTAAAAGAAACTTAAATAGACAAGGTTTAAAAGTGTTTGTAGTATAATATCCGCTATAAATTAATTCATTACCCCATGACAATACATTCGAAAAAGTCCCAAAATCAGTAGAAATTTCACTAACTAAAGATATTTCTCCTGGAGCATTGATTTCATATGATGAAACATTATAAATTGAGGAGGTATCATTACGGGTTACCATATAGAGAATAGATTTATTCTCATGTTGATAAATAATTGGTTTTGAATCAAATTCCGAAAAAACTCCGTGTCTTGGAAATGGTGATGAATTGATAAGATTACCAATATCATCAAAAATATATGTACTATCAGCAACTATAATGAATTCAAATGAATCATCATTCGGATCTAAATCAACCGGAGTGAGATCAGATACCCCTTGACCAATACGTATAGAAATGAAATTATCAATGATGAAACTTTGCCTCCCAATCCTAAACGACATCACCTTGCCGGCAGGTCCAATGCTATCAATACAAATTCCCGTATAGGCATAATCATTACTTTTCGATGAGGGATTAGTGTAATCGGTGAATCCAACCCGCTTTTCTTCATCTTCCGGATAATCGGGATTCAGATGCCAGAAGCCTTCATTCCCTGCAAACCACGGGTCAAAAAACCAGCCAATATCTACACTGGCACCAAGCATCTGTGACAGATAACCCAAATCCTGTGCTCCGTCGCCCTCTTCGAGATCGACACCTCTACGCTCTCGATTTACATTAATTCTATTCGCAGAGAGATTTGCATCGATAACCGATTCATCTATATGCCAAATTAGCAATCCGGAGCCGGGAAGACCTACATCATATCTTGATACCGAGAGAAGAACACCTGTTTCTTCTGAAAATACAGCACCAATCGAATCTACTATCAGTGGGAAAATAGAGGGCCATTCATCTTCTCCATTTTCAAGGTAAATCCTGTATTGAATACTATCCAAACTCACTCCCGGTCGGATAGAAGCATATCTATTTTCTATCAAAAAATATTCATAATCATTTATAGGTACTTTCCAAACAAGGGAATCGGAGGAAGTCTCTACATGACGCAAATTAATGATTTGATCAACTCCAGCCACAATAGGGTCTTCCCATCCTAAAAAGACTCTTGACCACGCTGACGGTACTGCTGGTACAAGTCCATTAAGATTTGCAGAACCCTGATCCATTAATCCAAATTTGCCTATCCCGGTTTCTCCTGTTTCTGTATCATACAAACTCGGTAATCCCCAGTAAAATCCCATCATAAAAGCGAAAGTCCCATTGAGACCGATTTGATAGTCGCAGGGTATCGACGCGCCGCCAAAGACATCTTCCCAATTATGAAACAGTAAGTGGTTCTGAGTTTCAGGAAGAATTATTCCTTCTTTAATAAAATAACTTGAATTCTCAACTGCTATTCCCTCATAGTTAGGGTTGTCAGGTGCGAAAGCCATTCTGAAGTCGTTTAAATTCAGGTAAGCGGAAGGAATATCATAAGGTGTCGGATCAAGGAAAAGATCAAAATCCTGACCAACACCGGCATGAAAAATGATTACAATATCATATTGAGAAAAATCTACCCCGGCGGAGTCAGCTTTAAGTACGGATTCACGAAAAAGTCTAGCAAATCGTACATCAATAGAATCCTCTTGTAAGAAAGGATGATAATAATCCATTTTGTGCGAAACCTGAAAAGTCAAACTATCTATTAGAGGGTAGACCTCGGACTTTATTGTATCTATTACTGCATGTCCTTTTGAAACATGATAAAAGTAATTAGCTGCAGCACGAATATGGTCTCTGAAATAAGCTTTGTTGTGAGGTGGAGGATCAATTACAATTGGTGAACAAAGACTATCTCCCGTATCGGATCTCAGCAAGAATTTGCCATTACCAGTTGTTGCGTCATTATCGTCTTCAGGAAAAGATACTCGAAGTGCACAAATTTTCACCGCTCCAGAAACAAGATCTACTCCTAATCGCTGACTGGTGCGATATACAGGATTTATAGATACATTTGACTTATCGAAAGCAAAAAGTATAAATGGTAGTATTATCAAAATTGATATTGCTATTTTTCTCATCATTTTGCAGCAATTATTAGGGGAAGCAAATATTAATTATTTAAAAAATACTCGGATAAACAATTAGAAATTTATATTTAAGGAAAATAACATAGTGTTTTGACGAGGATGTCCCGGATCTCCAGCAGTATATCCAAAATCAAATCCTAACCCGGCATACCTGAGACCAGCACCAAAAGTGGGAACCGGATATTTGTCTTTCATAAGGATCTTCCCCATCTTATCATAGATAAATCCTACTCTGATAGCAAATAAATCCGAGTACCAATATTCTATTCCGAAATTATGATTCAATTTTTCAAATTCTCTCGAAAATGACCCATCTTTTGTATTTCCATCTTCATCCTTATCACCAATACCGTCAGCCTCTGAATCATAGAGTAACAACCAATCATCAATCCATGAAGTAAAAATTCCTAAATACCATTCATCAGAATAAGCTGTCTCTCGCCGTCCATCCTTGTTATAGTCACCACCTGCAACTGGATGCTTATGATCATGCTCATTATAACCTCCAATTTTCTCATCACCATCAATATCTCGATTCGGATAGGAGGCTACAAGCAGCTTATTAATATCATATACTATTGATATTTTATTGTATTCGCCTTTTATCATATAAGCCAAGCCTATTTTTAAATTTGTAGGCATCGGGTCAGCTTGTGCTACATCTATAAAGGCAATTTTTGGTCCAATATTAGAAATAGTTGCACCAAAGGCGAGCCCTTTCAGTAAAAATTCTTTTTTAAGGTATCCAAAATCGAATCCAAAATTAGTGGAATATCCTTTTCCTTTTTCTGCACCTGCAAGAATATCTGTTAGATGCTGGTGTATCATCTTCACACTGACCCCTATGGAAGATGTCCTGCTAAGCGCAGTTCCATATGATCCAGTTACAGCCATCATATAAGAAGCAAATGTGCCGAGATAATTAGCTCTCTCGTCCATCGCTATCTGTTCACCAAGATTCATTATAATAATATTCCCGCCAAATGTACCAAGATTCCGGACAAAATATCTTCCACCGATAAAATCATAATAAATATCAGAGGCTAAATTCGGAAGCCAATTAGTATGCATAAGCGCTATCTCACGCCCATGCTGAAAACCCAGTCCGGCTGGATTCCAGTAACTGGCATAAGCATCATCTGCAACTGCAACTCCGGCTTCACCCATGCCATCAGACCTTGCCCCTGGATTTATCAATAGCCAAATTGCTCCAGCTTCACTTTGAGCAAATGCAGCACAACTCATAGTTATCATTATAAAAAAAGCACTAAAAAAAAATTTCATCGAAACCTCCCAGCAACAAAAAACCGAACATTTTAAAGACATTCGGTTTCTACAAACCACATAAAGAAAATATTTTTAACGAGATTTTATCCTTCTTCGTTACATTTTATTAAAAATTTTTAGCAAATCTCCTATAGTCTCTCCATTTTTGTTGGCAAAATTACTGGTATTTCAACCAAGAAAGCAAGAATAATTCCATAAGGATTAAAATTCCTCAGCCTCATCAATAAGCATAATCGGAATATCGTCTTTAATTTCATATTTCAAGCGACAATTATTGCAAATCAATTTATCATTTTCACGGTCATATTCAAGATCACCTTTACATTTTGGACAAGCTAAAATTTTAAATAATCCCTCCGAAATCATAACTTCACTCCACTTTACCATCAAATAAAAAAATTGAATTAGGTCAGGAATTGCATACAGCTAATTCTTGTAATTTTTTCTTATCAAAGTGCAAGACCTTTCTCAAACTCGTGTCCTTTACAAAAAGTTCCCTCCTTATCAAATCAACAGCTAATTCCAGAAACCCCTAATTTTTTAAATCAGTATTGCTACTATCAAAATATTGCTTATCAATGTAATAAAAAGAATCGTTCTTTTCTCATATAACAAGAAAAAGTGACACTGATACGGAAAAGAGTTCTCGAAAATATATGATTATCTAGGCAGAGAATTTTTCTATCTGATCCTTGAACTCATCCAAATCTTTGAACTTTTTATATACCGATGCAAAACGAATATATGCCACTTCATTTAATTCTTTAAGATGTTTCATAACAAGTTCGCCAATATAACTTGAAGCTACTTCGCCACCAGAAACTTCTTCTATCTCTTTCTCAATATCCATTACTATTAATTCTAACTTATCGGAAGATATTGGAAGCTTGTTACATGCGATTTTTATACTTTCTTGCAACTTCGCTCTGACATACTCTTCTCTTCTTCCATCATTCTTAATTATTACAAGTGGATACTCAACAATATATTCATAAGTAGTAAACCTATGACCACAATCTAAACATTCGCGCCTCCGTCTAATAGCGTTATTTTTCTGAGCAGTGCGCGAATCGACTACTTTTGTCTCTGGTGAATTGCAAAATGGGCATTTCATAAACCACCTATACTTTTATCTCTTGATAAAGGGGAAAATGTTTGCACAATTCCCTAACACTTTCACGAACAGACTTTTTTACTTTCTCATCCTCACGGTTTGAAAGAACTCTATCAATGAATTTTGCTATTAGCTGCATTTCATCTTTTTTCATACCACGAGTGGTTACAGCAGAAGTTCCAATTCTTATGCCACTTGTGATAAAAGGACTACGCTGATCAAAAGGAACCATATTTTTATTAGTAGTAATGCCCGCCTCTTCGAGAGCATTTTCTGCTGCCTTTCCTGAAATTTCTTTATTTGTAAGATCAATAAGCATTAAATGGGTGTCCGTGCCACCAGAAATGAGATTATAACCAAATTTTAAAAGTTCCTCAGCAAGAGCTTTTGCATTATCAATAATTTGTTTAGTATAAACCTTGAAAGAAGGTTTCAGTGCTTCCCCAAAAGCCACCGCTTTTGCTGCAATTATATGCATCAATGGACCGCCTTGAATTCCCGGCATCACATTAGAGTCTATGACCTCTGACATCATCTTTGTTCTACCGGATTTACGGGCAGTTATTCCAAGAGGATTTTTGTAATCCTTTCCCATTAGTATCAAACCACCTCGAGGTCCTCTTAATGTTTTATGAGTTGTCGAAGTAACCGCATGGCAATAGGGAAGCGGACTGGGATGCAAACCCGTTGCGATTAAACCTGCAGGATGAGCAATATCAGCCATAAGAAAAGCACCAACACTATTAGCGATTTCACGGAATTTTGCAAAATCAATAAAACGCGGATAAGCGCTTCCACCAGCTATGATCATCTTTGGTTTATGTTCCTTTGCAATAGCTTCCATCCGGTCATAATCTATTCTTCCTGTTTCCCGCTTCACACCATAGGAAACAATATTAAACAACTTTCCTGAAAAATTAACCGGGCTACCATGTGTAAGATGTCCACCATGGGCTAAGTCCATCCCTAAAACAGTATCGCCAACATTCAGAAAGGAAAAATAAACCGCCATATTAGCCTGCGAACCCGAATGCGGTTGAACATTCGCATATTCCGCACTAAACAATTTTTTTACACGCTCACGAGCCAAATTTTCTGCCTGATCAACAGCAGAACAACCACCATAATATCTTTTCGCGGGATAGCCCTCAGCATATTTATTGGTCATGACATTTCCGGCTGCTTCCAAAACTGCCGGACTGACAAAATTCTCAGAGGCTATGAGCTCAAGAGTCCACCGCTCACGATCAAATTCCGCCTTTATAGCCGACATTAATTCCGAATCTTGTTGACTTAAAAATTCAAAGTTCAAATCAACCTCTCTAATTCTTCGATCTTTCCTACCCTTATCTTGTGGCGTCCACCCTCAAAACGAGTGTTAACCCATTTACTAAAAATTCTCTTTGCCTCTTCTAATTCAATAAAGTCAGCTCCCAAACAAAGAATATTGGCATCATTATGTAAACGGCTTAGTTCGGCAACTTTTTGGGAATAGCAAAGAGCAGCTCGAGCACCAGCAACTTTATTTGCAGAAATACTCATACCTATACCAGTCCTGCAAACTAAAACACCTGCATCAGTATCATCATCAGCTACCTCTTTTGCTACCTTTTTCGCAAAATCAGGATAGTCAACTGATTTGTTCGAAAAAGTACCAATATCTACAACTTCATATCCTAAATCTCTTGCAAACTTTACAAGAGCAGATTTTAACTTGAAGCCACCGTGATCAGCTCCAAAAGTTATTTTCATCAGTCCTGCTTTACTTCAGTAGTTATCCAACTATAATCTTTTCTTTTAGGACGAAATATTTTCCGTTCAGCACCTGTTTCATCATATTTATGCATAAACCAATCTTCTTTTGACGGAATTAAATATTCTTTTAAAAAATCAATTCTTTTTTTAACACTGTGATCGCCCATTTGAAAAGCTTTGCGGTAATCATTATATGCCAATTTGTATACCAGTTTATCTTCGAAACTAGCCTGTTTATCACCACTAAAACAATCAGCCGCAGAGTAATATACATCCGCACGTATTTTATACGGTAAACTCGATCCTCCGATTTTAATAGCTTTTTCAGCCCAGTAATAAGCCTCTTCAAAATTAAACAGTAATTGATAACCCTTCGTTATATTCTGAATAACTTCAAGGTCTCTAGGTAATATATTCTTGCTAATATGAATATACGCTCCAACCGCTTTTTCATTGTTATCTAAAGCAAAATACAGTTTTCCAAGGTTTTCCCAAGCTTCGCGGTTTTTCGGATCAAATGATGTAACTTTTTTATATACTTCAATCGCTTTATCATATTCAAGTTGATCCGAAAGAGATGCAGCATATTCCAGACCATAACGAACATTATCAGGATTCTTCTCCCATTGTTCTCTCTGAATCGTTGTAATATCTTTGCCCAATTTAGCATATGCAGTCAATCGGTCATTAACAGCTTGCTCGTCATTAGGATTCAATCTAAGAATCTCATTAATTGCCCATAAAACGTCGTCATAGCGCTCAGCTGAAAAACAGAGCTTCACCAATTTCCTACACAATTCAATATTTTCCGGATCGATTTCTACCATCTTTTCATATTCTCGTATTTCCAGATCAGCTTTCCCCTGCATATGATATATGTAACTAATATTCTTATGCAGAAACATGTCATTTGGTAAATATTCTTCACCTTTTAAATAAACAAATAAAGCGCTGTCATAATATACAGGGTTTTCTGCTGCTAATTGTTGATACGCTCTTCCATAATAGGAAAAAATATCCTGAGCAAAACCTTTTTCACATCCCAAATTAACCATCTTGCGGTAATTACCAATTGCGCCATGCCAATCCTGGTTCTGATAATAGCTAAAAGCAAAACTTAGATAACGTTCACACTTACCTCTCCTTACAGAATCTTGACGTGCTTTTTCAATTGCACTAATTCGCTCGGCTTCACTATCAATGCCAGCTGATGGAGGTACACAATTAATCAGATAAATACTCACAAAAAGAAAAATTATGATAACAAATGGTTTGATAAGATTCTTTACTTTCATTACAAATACCCCCTCTAATTAACGTCTTTTAGATTTTTTAAACCAAATCCCTCCAGTTGTAATACCGATATGTAAGGATATTACTTTTTCGCTTCCTATTTTTTCATTCAGGAAGCCATCTCTTTTAGCAGCTACTATAGCCAGGTCTAATCGACTAAGGTCTCTACGAAAAGGAACTCCAATTCCAAAACTTACTCCAGATTCTTCTACTTTCTTTTGTAAATAGTAAAATGGTTCCGTCCTGTAATAAGTTCCGATACGAAAAAATAATTTCGCTAAAAATTTACTGTCTTTCCTACCTGAAGGCAATTTCTCAAGTCCTATACCAATGAAATAGGAGTCTTTCGAGGATGTTCTCTTAAACTGGTAAAAATCATTAAACAGAGAGCTGGAAACTTTAGTAAACCTGAAATCTGTGTTGAATCCAAGATTCATCGGTAACTTTTTACTTATACCGAATCTATAAGATGATGGATAGTTCAGAGACTTAAAACCTATCGTACTATCAGGTCCATAGAAGTAGTCATAATCTGTTTTATATTTAAATTTTATACTCTGATCTATATATCCGGACAAGCAAAGTTCCCCACTTTTGTCAACCCAGGCAACTCCCAAACCAATTTGAGAACCATTTACCGTCACTCGTCTGTTGTAATAACTATCGACTGTACCATTATTATTAATATCTGCATTTCCTTTATTAATATAATTACCAAAGTATAATTTTGTCTTTATACCAATCCGCCATTGCGGATTAATTCTGTATCCTCCCCCAATGAAAAATTCTGAAATTCCACCTATTGCTTCAACAGAATATCTGTATGGTATGAAGGAATCAATGAACTTTGTCGAATCAACGAAGGTATTTTTGGCGTGCACCCGGGTCTCAGGCATCAAACCAAAAGCAACTCCAATTTTCTTAGTGATAGGCAATTTAAGGGAGAATCCCATAAACCGGGAAAGCGCATTATTGAATGGAACTTCTGGCACATTCAAAAAAGAGGACTCTACTTGGCCCTGAAGAGAAGTAGATAAAAAACCATTCCAGAAAGCAGGGTTCAATGTATTTAAACTTAGCGAATCTTCTACCGCACTCCCCGTATTTCCCATCCCAATCATTCTTACGGGAAGAGAACGAGATTCTATTCCAAAACCGTAAGAAGAATAAAAAGAATTCTGAGCGAATGCAACAGTCGAAAATAGTATAAGTAAAGCCAGAAGTTTGCGCATATTAATTATTCTTCTTTCATTGTAAGTATTTCCAAATAGGGCCTTTTACTTGAATCCGGATAGGAAGAACTGAACAAACTTAGAGATGATATATCAAGTGTAGAAGGAGATACCCAGAGTACGATTCCAAAATTCTTCCTATATCCACTCGTGTACTGTTGAATGGTTTTATTTATTCTGAGAGTTAATGATGTATCACCCTCGGAAACATACGCCCCAGTTTCAATATTATCTGGGTCCGGAATGTATTCAGAGCTACTCCAATCAATTATAGAGTCCAATAGATTTACGTAAAAATGAATATTATCACCATACCCCCTCATCTGAAGGGTATCAACTTTCAAGTGCAACAGGGCTTCTGCTATTACACAGTTCTTATCGGTAATTGTATTCGACAAATCGAATTTCAAAAACGAGCGGAGAGATTGACCATTACTCATCAGTAAGTATTTTGAATCTAAATCAGTTTGATAGAAATTTAATATGGAAAGATCAGCTGTTGGATAAAAACTCCCTTTCGTAGTAACTGTATCGCCTTCCATAAGATACTCAATTTCAATAATTGGCGATTCACTTGGGTTTTCTCTTGAGTAAAACGATACCATAGAATTCTCAGCGGGCTCTGTTAGTTGAATAACAATCCCATAATTAGTAACTAGCGAATCCCTCCAAATTGAAATAATTGAATCAGGTAGCACAAATTCAATAGTATCATAGGAGCTGAAGGTAGTGTCACCTAATTTAATTAAATTAAATCCCTCTAAAGAAAAATCTCTGCTATTTGAGCTATCTTCTGACCAATTCGATCCTACATCACTTTTTAATAAAGATATAGAAACACCAATATCAGCTGATGATAGAGTGTCATACGGTATCTCTGTTGAAGATAGTAATTTCAAAGTTACACAAACTATTGAATCCACTGTATCTGGTAGAGTATTAAAATTACCAAATCTTAAAAGAGAATAAGCGCTCACTTCATCGTTATTGCCAGTTAGTAAAAGTTTGCTTGAACCAAGTTTGGGATCAACTAATTGCGTCGTATCAGAAATCATTTCATCGCACACAGTTGTATCGGCAAATACTAAAGGGGCTTTTTCCAATTGCAGTATAGGCACCATCTCTTCACACATATTAAAAAACGATAATAGACACAAAAAGAATATAAACAGAAAACTTTTGATACTACTAAATTTTTTAAAAGGGATAGATTGCCCTTTAAGGCTATTCTTTATTTTAAAGCTGTCCAATAATCCTAATAATTTCATCTGCTAATTTTTGCCACTCTTCTGGAGTCTTACCATTCATATTGTAAGATGTAACATTCTTCTTATCGAAAAGATCCTTAAAAATAGGATCCTTTTGATATTCCTCGGTTAGATCATCATTTGCGTTGATTATCATCGTATGCTCACACAATTGAACAGATGCTGCAACACAATCCAACTTACTATCACGAACATATGTCAAATCAATGTCCTTTAAACCTACTTTCTCATATTCTGAAGTATTATATAAAGATAATGGTGTCTTTGAATGGAGAATCTGAATTACTTTCGCCCCATCAAAATATTCCCTGTTCAATAAATTAGAATTAATAAGCAGGGGAATCATGCTCATCTGCCAATCATTACAAATAATCACTTCAGGTTTCCAACGGAGATAATTCAGTGTTGTTAAAGCTGCTGAAGCAAAATACCCAAATCTGATAGAATTTAGATTTGTATCAGAATCAACTTTAGGTATATATAGATCAGTATCGGTATGAGAATAATAATCATCATGTTCTAAAAAATATACTTGCACTTTTGTATTGGGAATAAAAGCAGATTTAACACATGCCACTACATCTTTATCCTTATACACCAGATCCATTTCCCTGAGCCTAATTACTTCTCGAAGAATATACCTTCTTTCGCTAATAAACCCGTATCTGGGCATCATTAATCTAAAATCGTATTTACGCTCATTGAAAACTACCGGAATCTCCTTTGAAAAAGTTGCTAAACGATAAGTCTCAGCAAATGGCACAATTTCGGACGTTAGAAAATAAATTCTTTTTACCATAGTATTACTTCATAAATTGTTTTGATTTTTCAATATATTCACTTTGGGGAAAATAATCTATTAGTCTCTGAAATTCGTCAATTGCTTTTTCTCTATCACCAAGAACTGCGTAACAAAGACCCAGCTTAAACTGCGAATCATCACCCTTATTAGTATTGGGAAAAGAAAAGACCTTCTCAAATTCAATAATCGTACGCTGATACTGTCTCAGAGAATAATAGCATTCACCTATCCAGTATTGCGCATTATCAGCAAGCTCATGATTCTTATCTTCTGCAATAAGTTGACGAAATAACTCAATAGATTCTTCGTTTTGATTATTTTGATGAAAAGAGAGAGCCTGAAGATATTGCTCTCTGTAAGAATCAGCTGAAGTAGTGGATTTTACACTACTACTTCTTTGACTGATTGCTCTGTATTCATTCAAACTAGTCCCAAGAGAGAGAATACGATTTTCAAGAATAACCAACTGTGAAAGGACTTCAAAATTTATACTGTCAGCATAGCACGCTCTTTTTCCAGCGGTATCTATCTGACGTTGCAAATCAAAAATATCACTACAAAGAGATTTTGTTAAACTATCCAATTTTGTAATAGACATTTCCATTGATCCAATGTGAACCTTTAAATCAGCATCCCGACTTGTCGGGACTGTTTTCTCCAGATTTGTAATTCGCTTTGAAAGCATGTTAATAGTTTTTACTACCTTTTTGAAATTCAAAGTAAGGTTCGTGACCTTTTTTCCCAGATCGGAAATTTCCTTGTTAACATCCTCTTTCGACGATTGTTTCCTGTCTGACTTAGGAAAGGCAATAGCATCAGATAATGTAAAATATGGGGAAAAAAGAAAAAGTATTCCTAATACAAATGAGATTACAAAAATTCTGATTTTCATTAAATTCTTCATATCTTCAAATTGACACACAATATATAGTACTGAAAGCTACGAAAATCCCTCAAAAAAGCAATGTTTATATGCCTATCCGGGCTTTTCTGCATTTATATTTAAAACTAAACCAACAAAAATAAAACATGTAATAATAAAAGAACCTCCGTAACTCAGAAAAGGTAAAGGTAAACCAGTAACTGGCATTAAACCAATTGTCATGGCTATATTTATAACTACATGAAGAAATAAAGTACTCCCTATCCCAATAATTACAAGCGAACTAAATCTATCCCTCAAACGATATGAAGAAGTTAATAAAACCATTATCATTACAAAAAATAGTATGAGAACAAACATAACCCCTGCAAAACCATACTCTTCTCCTATCACTGAAAAAATAAAATCGCTGTGCTGTTCAGGAAGAAATTTTAAATGAGTTTGCGTTCCTTGTCCCAACCCCTTTCCAAATAGACCACCGGATCCAATTGCTATTTTTGACTGAATTATCTGGTATCCCGCACCCAGCGAATCAGCATTCACATTAAAAAGAGTCAATATTCTATTTTGCTGATAGGGCCTTAATTTATTCCATAAAACAGGAGTAGCAAATCCAAGGGATAGATTAAATATCAATAAGACAATAGAAACCCATAATTTTTCTTTACTCAAATACAATACAAGGATAAGTAAAACAACCCATATAAAAAATGTATAAAAATTAAATGCAGTGAGAATACTTATAATAGGTGATAGAATAACAAAAATATGAAACAGCCTCGCTCCAGCCCAAAATAACAATGGAAAAACAAGAATAAAGAAAATCATCGAGGTGCCCAAATCCGGTTGTTTCAAAATAATCAACATAGGAACAAGTGAAAAGAGGACAGGTACTATAAGAGCCCTGAAATCGGAAACGGAAATATCTGCGCTTGAAAGATATTTGGAAATAGCCAGTATAACAAATACTTTCATGAACTCGGACGGTTGAAAATGAAAAGTTCCTATACTAATCCACCTGCATGTCCCGGTTGGAGATTTCCCTAAAATAAACGGCAATAATATGAGTACGATACCAAATAAGTAAAGAAAATATGCTGTATCAAAAAAAACTTTTCTCTGAATAAAGAAAACAATAGTTGCTAATGTGCCTCCCATCATAATCCATATAAACTGTTTACCGACGACTCTCTTAAATAATGGCAAATCAATATGAAGCGAGGCACTATAAAGTGCTAACAACCCTGTGCAACAAAGCGCAGTTACTAATATTATCATTAAAATATTAGTGTTTGAGAAGGGCTTTAATAACGAACGAGTTCCACTAAATCTCAGAATTTCCACTACTTACAATCATTTGATTTATATTCTTTTCATAACAGTATCTGAACAATTTACCTGCTATCGGAGCTGCTGCTGAGCCACCAGACCCACCATGCTCTACTAAAACCACTATTGCTATAGAACGATTTCTATCTTTTGTAAAACCTATAAACCAAGCGTGAGGGTCTCCATGTGGATTTTGAGCGGTTCCGGTTTTACCATATACTTTCAAACCTTTAACTCTCGCAGAGCGCGCAGTTCCATTTCTATGATTTACTACATCAAACATGCTGTATTGAATGAAATTCCATGTAGATTCCGAATAATCTTCTATTGAATCAATTTCTGTAGAGAATAAAATAAAATTATTCAGTTCTTTGTTAAAATATCTCAATCCAACGTGAGGCTGAACAAGTTTGCCCCGAGTAGCAAGTGCAGCAGTAAATCTTGCCATTTGAATTGGAGTTACTAATAGATCTCCCTGACCGATAACCAGATTCAACTTGTTTCCTTCTGCCCAACCCCCAACTCCATATTTCCGGTCCAAAAATTCAGTATCAGGAACGATTCCATTTGATTCTTCCGGTAGATCAATATTTGTTTTAGACCCAAATCCAAAAATTCGGGCATTATCAGCCCAAATATCAATATCCATTTTTCTGATTAAGTTATAAAAATAAACATTGCATGAATTTGTTATTGCATCATGCATATTCATCCGACCATGTCCTCTCTCTCTCCAGCATTTAAAAACCCTTCTGCCGAGCCGATATTTCCCTCTACATCGAACAGTCCAATTCGAATCAACAACACCATTTTCGAGAGCAGCCATAGCCGCAACAATTTTGAAGGCTGAACCAGGCGAATAAGTACCTTGAGTAACACGATTATATAAAGGTTGATCAGGATTATCTCTAAGCTTATCCCATACACTCGGTTCAATAATTCCAGAAAATAGGTTGGGAGAATAGTCTGGCTTACTAATCAGAGATAAAATCTCACCACTGTTTGAATCCATTACTATTATTGCACCCCTCTTACTACCCATAATTGATTCAGCATAAACCTGAAGATCAAAATCAATCGTCAGATACAAATCATTACCAGGTATTGGTAAAATCTTCTCTTTATCTTGAAGACTTCCAACCTCCCGTCCATGCACATCCACTTGTAAATAGTCATACCCTCGCTTACCCCTGAGAATTTTTTCATACTCTCTTTCTACTCCTTTCCATCCGATTAAATCTCCAGCTCGATATCCAAAATATTTCTTACTTTTTAAGTCCTTCTTACTCACTTCACGAAGATATCCAAGAACATGTGGTAAACTTGCTCTCGATGGAAATGAGCGGATGGGTTCCAAGGAATAAAGTACTCCCGGAAGATCCAATTTATGTTCCTCTAAATTGGTTAATATCTTAAAATTAATATCCTCAGCAACTCTTGCAGGTGAAAACTGCCCTCGCCAATTATGATTTATGCGCCTCTGAATTTGATTTTTTGTAAGCCCTAAAAAATCTCCTAGAATATTGTACGTCTTCTCAGAAGAACGAACTTCGAAAGGAATAATATTTATATTGTACTGCGACTTATTATCTGCTATTATTTGTCCGTTTCGATCATGAATAATTCCCCTTTGTGCTTCTAATGGAACAATCCTAATCCTATTCGCCTCTGCAATACCAACAAATCTACTGTACTGAACTATTTGAATATAGTACAACCTCCCTATTAAAACAGCAAATAAGGCAATCACTATTAAAATAAGGATATTCCTTCTTTCAAACGAAACTGTATTTTGAGAACGAAACATTACTATTCAGATCCCAATGGAAGAAAATGGTCAATTAAGATATAAAAAACGCTTGTATATATTGATGCAGGAATTACATACCTTAAGATTATATGGTAAGTTGTAAATTCAGCGCCTTTAAAATTTACCAAATAAAATATAACAAAATGAGCGAAGATAATTATAATAGCTATGGCATAGTATGAAAACAGGCTTAGTCTGCCCTTCTGATTTTTTAAATATCCCGAAAAAAAACCCGAAATTGTTTTTGTAAGTGCGGATAGCCCTAAAAATGATCCCATACCAATTGCATCAATTAATAAACCAATACTAAATCCATATAGTTGCCCCACAATCCGACCTTTCAAACGTCCAACAATAAGAACAAGAAGCAGAATGAAATCAGGACGAATATTGCGAATTGTCATCCATGGAACAAACAACAACTGAACTAAAATCGCTAATAAACTAAAACAGAATAAAACTATAACTTTTTGTAGCATTTTCTTGAAAGAATAACAAAAACTTCTTCTATTGAATTTATATCAACATATGGTTGAATAACTGCTACTTGATAAAGACCATCTCCAGATGGCTCCAAACCTAATACTTCTCCAATTAAAAGACCTGCCGGGTAAATATCGCTATATCCGGAAGTAATGACTTTTTCTCCAGGATGAATTATCACAGTTTTAGGAATCTCCCTTACCTCTGCCAAACCTTCGAAATGCCATTGCATAATCCCTAAAACACGCGATGTTTGAAACTTCACACTTATTCGGAAATTAACATCAGTAAAAATTTGGGCAAGAGTTGTGCTACTACCAACTGATACTGTTTTCCCTATGACTCCTTCCGTTGAAATAACTGCCATATTGGGTCCAATACCATGACTACTGCCAACATCAATAAGAATTGAATTAAATACAGGAGTTGTACCACGATTCATAACTCTCGCTGGAACAATATCAAAATGTGTTGAATCAACAAAATTCAGCATACCCCGTAAACGTTGATTCTCTATATAAGACTCTTTCATTTCAGCATTTAAAAGGGAGAGTCTCAAATTGTCTTCTTTTAAACGTTGATTCTCCTTAACAAGATTGGAAAGTTGATTTATCCACATATTTGGATAGTGTATAAAAGAGAAAATGTCAGCAATATCTCCTTGAATTGCACGAACCTGAGGAACTTCATTCATTAATAAAACGGTAAAAGAAAGAGCAACAAGAATAAAAAGCAATATATACTCATAAAAATCAAAGATGAGTCCAAAAATTTTCTTCAACATTTAAAACTAAGCCAATACCTCTTTATACTCATCAATATTTTCAATAACTATACCTGTACCTGTAACAACAGATAACAGTGGGTTTTCTGCAACATTTACAGGGAGGTCTGTCTCAACACGAATTCGCAGATCAAGCCCTTTTAATAAAGCCCCTCCACCTGACAAGATAATTCCCCTGTCCAAAATATCAGATGAAAGCTCGGGAGGAGTCATTTCAAGAGCCTGTTTAATTGCCTGAACAATTAAATCTACCGTATCTTTCAGACATTCTCTAATTTCAACTGATGAAACTTCGATTGTCTTGGGTATTCCCACAATAAGACCGCGTCCCTTTACGGGCATTGTAGTATCATTAATCGGCATAGCAGAACCAATCGTACACTTTATCCATTCAGCAGTTCTTTCACCAATTAACAGGTTATGCTCACCCTTAAAATATTGAATAATTGCATCATCCATCTCATCACCAGCAATCCGAATTGTTTGTTTGGTAACAATACCATTCAAGGCAATCACTGCAATTTCAGTAGTTCCTCCACCAACATCCACAATAATATTACCCACAGGTTTTGATATATCTATCCCTATTCCTATTGCTGCAGCAACAGGTTCTTCAATTAAATAAACACTCCTTGCATTCATTCTATCGGCAGAATCTTTCACAGCTCTTTTTTCTACCTCCGTAATTCCTGAAGGTATACATATAACCATTCTCGGTCGAGCGATACGGCTTATATTTATTTTTCTAATAAACCCCCTAATCATACTATCAGTCATCTCAAAATCAGCAATAACTCCGTCTTTCAGAGGTCTGACAGTATTAATATCCTTGTGAGTCTTCCCCACCATCTCCTTTGCTTCACTACCAACTGCAACAACTTCCCCATCATGCGCGGAACGAGCAACAACCGAAGGTTCATTTAAAATAATCCCCTTGCCTTTCATATATATTAATGTATTTGCAGTGCCAAGATCGATGCCAACATCTCCTGAAAAAATATTAAAAAATCTAATTCCCATAACTACTCCAGAAATGTTTTAATGTTTAAAAACTCTTTTTCCAGTGAATATCATAAAAAGCTTATGCTCATTACAGGCGGCAATTACATCCTTGTCCCTGATGCTTCCCCCGGGCTGAATTACCCCCACAACCCCATGCTCAGCGGCAAGCTCAACTGAATCTCTAAAAGGGAAAAATGCATCGGACGCCATAACTGAATTCTGAATATGTATTTTAGCTTCTTGTGCTTTCCTTATGGCAATTTTCAAAGAATCTACTCTTGACATCTGTCCGGCTCCAATTCCAACAGCGCCATCACTATCACTCAAAACAATAGCATTTGATTTAACAGCCTTGATTAAATGCCATCCAAGTCGAACTGCAACGATCTGCTCAGGATCAGGTTTCCTCTCAGTAACTACTTCCCATGAACTTTCATCATCCGAAGGATTCTGTATGTCTTGAACTAATATCCCTTTGCCAAAGCTCTTCAAATCAAAATTTGATTCAAGATCAGAAGAGATTGGTATTAAAATTCTTAATTTTTTCTTTCTGCTTAAAACTTTCCGAGCATCATCTGTAAATCCAGGCGCCACAATACATTCAAGAAAACTTTTAGTGAATTCTTCAGCCAATTCCTCATCAACTATGCAATTTACACCAACGATACCGCCAAAGTAACTAACAGGATCGGTTTTAACTGCTCTTTTATAAGCATCTAATGCAGTTTTCCCTATACCAAAACCACAGGGATTTGTATGTTTAATATTGACACAAGCTGTGCCTTCCAACCCGGCAACTATTCGGTAAGCCGATAGGCAGTCAACATAGTTGTTATATGATATTTCTTTCCCTTGCAATTTTTTAAAAGGCTCCCACTTTCTACTATAGACAGGAGCATATATAGAGGCTCTTTGATCTGGATTCTCACCATATCGAAGTGTATTGGATTTTTTATAAGCTCCAAATAATAATGCAGGCATTTTTCCTTCATCGCATTCCGAGAAATAGTTCGAAATCTCTGAATCATACAAAGCGGTCTTCATAAAAACTGCGTTCGCAAGTTCCCTACGATATTCAACATCTATTTTACTATTCTCCAAACACTCCTGAAATCTTTCATATTGCTCAGGGGCTGAAAGAACGGCAACACCCTTGTAATTTTTTGCTGCTGCGCGTAACATGCTAGGTCCACCGATGTCAATCATCTCGATAATTGCTTCAGTACTTTTCTCACCTGAATGGAATGTTTCTGCAAATGGATACAGGTTTACGATAACAAGTTGAAACTCTGAAGATGAGATAGATTTAAGATCTTCCTTATGTGAAGGATTGTCACCATCTGCCAGAATTCCTGCAAATACCGATGGGTGAAGAGTTTTTACCCTGCCATCGAGAATTTCTGGGGATTTAGTTAAATCCTCGATTGTTGAGGCTTTTATTCCAGCCTCTATTAATTTTTTATACGTTCCAC
>DAOUYY010000215.1 GCA_030665885.1 Fidelibacterota bacterium | reverse complement strand
GAATTGAGAAAGCCAAATTGATTCGCCTTTCATATTTAGACCAACGGCGCTTAGCCCATCATTCCAGTCACCAGCGCCGATTAAAGAAAGACCTCTCTTACTGAGTCTTGATAAAGCAGCATTAATTGCCTTACAGCAATGTTCAAATATACTTTCCTTTTTTTCAGAGTCATCAAAATACTCAATTTCCTCATCGAGAAAATCATAATTGTTTGTTTCATCCAAATAACTGACAATTAAAAAAGGAAGCCAGAGCAAGTTGTCAGACAACTGGTTTTTTAAACCTTCTTCTGTGATTGGATGCCACCAATGTAAAACTGTTCCGTTCTCAAATTGATGTTTTGCATGGAGTTTAATTTGCATTCCGGTTAGAGAAGGATCTATTGGTAGGAATATTTGACTGTCCTGTAGTTGATCACGAAAACCAAAGGCACCACTTTGCTGGTAGTATGCAGTTCTTGCCCACAATCTACAAGAAATCGACTGGTACTTCAGCCATTTATTTACCATAAAATTCATTGCTTCATCAGGAGTCTCTATAGTAAGTGTATTGAAAAGTTTATTCCATCTCTTTTTCGTTTCTGCTAAAGACTTATCAATATTCTGGTTGTCTTTGTATTTATTAAGCGTGGATTGTATTTGTTCTTTATTTTTTCCCAAACCGAGAAAGAATGCAAATTGCTCTTCTTGTTGTGACTCCAAATTGATTTTAACATGCAAACTTCCGATAGAGTCATTCCAGGCTCCGCTTTTCCCTGAAAGTTTACCATTCGTTACGGCAGAGGGATTACTCAAACTTCCATATTGTCCTAAAAAAGATTCTTTGTTCCCCTCAAAGCCAGCTACATTTTTATTACAAGCATGAAATGCGGTAGAGGGATATTCAATATTCCAATGTCCCCTATTTTTTATCGGGATTTCCCACAATCTTTTTTTTGCCAATAATGCATTCAAGTTTATATCAAATTCAGTTTCTAAAAAGTTTTTGTGGAATTCGCGATGATGATCGTTTGATGCTCCGAGGCACCATTCGAAATATGTGTAGAAGGATAATTGTCTTTCACGATTAGAGAGATTTCTTATATTTATTTTCCATATTTCGTGTTGTTCATCGAATGGAATGAATATTGTTAATTCTAATCGAATTTTTTCGCATTCTGATGTAAAAACCGAATATCCGAAACCATGTCGACATTCATAAAAGTCAAGATCGGTTTTAGTTGGAAGCCACCCCGGATTCCAGATCTTCCCGGTTTCCTCATCTTCGATGTATAAATATTTCCCCCAATTATCCTGGATTAAGTCCTGGTGCCAACGAGTTAAACGGTTCATTTCGGAATGTGTCAACCAGCTAAACCCACCACAAGTTTGAGAAATGGTTAAGCCATAATCTCCATTTGAAATAACATTTATCCACGGCCTTGGTGTTTTTGGCGTTTTTATCACATATTCATTTCCATTATTTGAAAAATACCCGTATTTCGTTTCAAATTTTCCAGACATCGAAAGATACCTCTTTGAGATTCAAACCGCTAATAATAGTTGATTAGTTAGAGCCTAATTTAGCAACATATATCATAGACATCTATTCGAGAAAATAGGTTCTAATTTTATTAAAATTGCAATCCAATATCTAATCGTTCGACATAAGATAAACGACCAAAACCGGAGTAAGCATAATTTGCTCGAAACCTGATGTTTCCGATTTTATAATTCAATCCAACGCCAGCAGTCAGTCCTTGCTCCCCGTCTTTGACAAACAAGGATTGGTACCCGGCTCTTAGAAAAAATATGTTAAGTATTTGCCATTCGGCGCCTATATTAACCTGCTCTGTATTATCATTTGGATGAACTGCATCAGTTTCTAATCTTAAATTTCCTAAGGGAGAATCAGGGAAATCAACTGCAACCCCAACCCTAAACAGTAGTGGAAGATCCCATTTATCTGTATGAAGCATGGCAGGTATGAATTCATTATCTCCGTATTCATCTGTGTTTAGATCATGATTGAATCTAAGATCTTTTCCCGCATATTGCATTTTCATTCCAAAATTAGAAACCGATGCGCCAAGATGAATACGATTGTTGTCGGAGTGATAAATTGTGCCAAAATCAAACGCAATACTTGATGATGAGCAGTGCCAAATTTGCTGCTTAATATATTTTCCATGAAATCCAATACTGAAAAAATTTGTAAGATTTCTGGCGTATGCAACTCCAAATGCAAGATCTCTTGCTGTGAAATATTCCCCCGTCCCTTCTGGAAACTCCACAGTGCGAACCTTCATATCTCCCATTGTTAACGTAGTTGCGCTAAATCCAAATGTTCCGAGATTACTTACAGGAAGTGTGATACCGATGTAGTTGAAATCCGTATCTACTAACCATTTTGTATGAACAATAATTGCATCACCACTATTAAAATTAGCAATCATCGCTGGGTTCCAAAATAGTGCTGTGGCATCGTTAACACTAGCAACAACTGCACCACCCATGCCTATGCCCTTAGCGCCAACACCAATTTTTAAAAACTGAGCAACAGTGGTACCTGTCTTAGTAATTTCCTTTGCCATTGCTGGATATATAAACCCCAACAGCATAAGAATAACTAATGAGCATACTAAATGTAAATGTCTTTTCATAATTCTATATTATTTTATCACGGCAAATTTTCCAGTTGTTTCACCGACATCATTCGCATCTACATGATAAAAGTAAACTCCCGGTGCCAGGTCTAAACCATCTTTTGTGAGCATATTCCATGATAATGCCCCATCATCAATAGAGCTGTGATGATGCAAAGTATTTACTAAAGAACCACTCATTGTATATATCCGTATGGTTGCATTACAGGGCAGATGAATGAAGTATAATCTTCGTTCCCCTCTTCCCGAAGCAGTCAATCGAGGTGGTTCCCATGAAGCTGCAGCGACATAAGGGTTCGGAACAACTGCTATTTTATTTAGACTGGATATGGCTAATTTCTTGTCCACTTTGGCTGCAACTGTTTTAAAATAAAAAGCATCTCCTGATCGAAATGGTAAATCAATACCAATAAATGCAACATCCCCTGAGTCAGGTTGGATAGGTTCTTCATCCTCAGGAGCAACAAAATATATAATCCAGGTCCGTTTCCAACTACTACCCACTTTAAGCCACAACTCGATATGATCTCCTGCCGTCAATAAACTATCCATATTATCCTGAGGCTCCCAGAGATAATATCTTACTTTTTTGTTACCTGGAATATCCCACACCTGGAAATTTGTCGAGTGTTTGAAACTGGAATATCTGAATGAGCTGTCTGGTAACCCAAAGTGAATTTCATAATTTGTCGGGAAACCTTCTCTCCGCTCTTTTTTATCCCACCAATATGAATGTAATTCAGCGTAAATATCAAGGTTTGAGCTTCCGGCAATCCATCCCGTTGTTGAATCATTATAGGCAATTGGATTATTGCTTACTTTAACTTGTAAACCATTAAAAACAGGGTTTGAGTCTTCGTTATTAAGAGCTTTGGATTCTTCAAAAATTGGAATAGTATCAAGGTCCGATGTAATCTCAAAAAGGCTATAAACAATAGTATCTTTATGAGTAGTATCATCAAAGGAAACAATATATTCACTATCTGTAATTAGCCGCTGATCCAGAATATCTACTGTAACCTTTCCTGCACCAGGACCGCTGATGTGTTTAATTCCATCCGGAATTTCTGGTGATATATAACCGGAAGATGGTGCATTTGGAACAGTCATTACGGTGTTTTTATCAAGTGTAATATCTCCGTATATATTTTTAAAAATCACTTTTGTGCATTCTGAGGGAAGTATATATTTATCTGCCCATCCTCTGTCATAAGAGACCACAGCATAATAAAAGGTTTTGCCATTGTGAACATCTGTATCTGTCCATGAGTGTTTTAATTTAGTATCGTCGCCCAAGTAATATTTTACACCGTGGACGTCAACGTCAAAGAAACCTTTAATATCATTTTTTAAATCAAATTGAGCTACAGATTCATGAAAGGTTGCCTCTCCGTAACCATTAGTAATTATATATGCATCATTAAAAGCAGCATCAGTTGCTTTGTAGATTTTATATCCTTCGAAGTCATAACCACCTGTTTCAGGAGCTGCAAATTCGTCATAAGATGATTCCGCCAGATCATCCCAATATAAAGTAACTTTCTTATCACCCGGCACTACCGTTACTGTCGGTTTTAATGGAGGGCGGGCAAAATTATAGTTAGCGTTGTAAATATCCTGAACG
>DAOUYY010000040.1 GCA_030665885.1 Fidelibacterota bacterium | reverse complement strand
GTGCCATTCGTGGATTACCCTCTCTTCTCAAAACTCAAACCTTATCCCGAATGTTGGTATAAATGGAAACATTGGAATACCAAAACGCTTTACACAATCCTGGTCTTTTTTATAATTATATTTTTCCTCATAAAAATACATCAAGGTATTCATGTGATTTGTTACATTAATTATTTGTAAATACCATTCTCTGTAACCGATCTTTATAGGCTTCCGATGGATTAAGCTTACATCCCAACGGAAATACGACGGATATCTTGCGCTGTTCTTTTTGCCCACTAAATATCTGTTGTTTAACCACCAGGAAGACATGTTGCCCCAATACTCTTCTTCCCATTTCTCATATCTACCCAAAATCGGAGTATATGGATTACCGGTAGAATATGAAACAGCGGAACTTAAATGAATTCGCTTCGTCCATTGCCAATCGCCTACAATATTGAGAGTATGGGCGCGGTCATATTTTGGGAAGTACCAGGGCTGTACTTCTGTTTTTCTTTTAGTAACCGCATAAGTGTAACCAATCCATCCCTGAACTTTACCGGTTGTTTTTTTAGCAAGGAACTCCAATCCATAAGCATAGGTGTCAGTATCCCAGAATTCATTGAAGGGATCGAAGCGGATTTCACCCTCCTCCTCAGCGAACATTTCACCCTGCTTCAATGTAATTAAGTTACCAAAATCCTTATAGTAAGTTTCCAATCTAAAAAGGACATCCTGACGGGTAAGATATTCTATCCCAAGAATTGTATGATATGCCCAGCTTGCCGGCCTATCTTTCGGTATTGCCAGCCAGATATCAATAAATCTGAAATTTTCGTCCTGTGGGTTTGCAGTTGTCAGGAATTGGTGATATTTACCCCAGGAAAATTTAAGCGCAAGATTATCCTGCAGCAGGTATTTAAGCCCAATCCTTGGTTCAAAATATATTTTATCGTGTAAGCTATAACGGCTCATCCTTAACCCCAATTGAGTTGAGAAGAGCGGATTGATATGCCATTTATCCTGGAAATAAAGTGATTGCTCAAACGGTTTATCAACCATCCAGAGGGCAGTATCCTTATGAGTGACAAATTTTTCTTCCTCCAGCTCTCCCCACTTAAAAGTCATACCCAGGTTGAAATCCAATTGCTTATGCTGCAAACCGGTAGTAACTGTATGTTTGTCATTAGGAATCCATGTTATCTCCGTCTCAATGGTTTTGTCCTTAACAATATCAAACACATCGAAATTATATTCATCTCTCCATTTTGATGTATCCTCGTTCTCGATATACATTCCCTCACTTTTATCGTCCATATCGATATGGAAGCGGAAACGGCTTTCTGCAAAAAATGTTTTAACAATTAGTTTTGGCGAAACAATCCAACGCCATGTCAAACTATTTGTACGATTCCCCCATCGCCAGTCTAAAGATCCCTCAGTTTTGTTTTCCTGGTATTCACCAAATTGTGAATCTTCGTAGGAACTTTCATCCTCGAAATCGAAATAAAGAACATCATCTCCGTAAAAAGAACTTAAAGTCAAGCGGTGATTATTACCGAGATCTATATTAATTTTACCTTCCAGGTCATAAAAGTAATAGGGAAAGCCAATATAATCCCGCTCATCATAATCGGGATTGTTCTTTTTTTCGTGCTTTTTTACAAAATAAAGTACACCGTCAACGACTTTATCAAAGTACGTCCTGCGACCTGCAAGCATCCATGAACCTTTTAATTTTGTCCATTTCGGAATG
Organism: Fidelibacterota bacterium; assembly: GCA_030665885.1. GTDB lineage: Bacteria > Fidelibacterota > UBA2242 > UBA2242 > UBA2242 > BS750m-G69. The sequence continues at coordinate 11,935 of DAOUYY010000040.1, read as the reverse complement.
GGACCTTCGATAAGGGCTTTGCTGGAAATGATAGAAATATTCGCCTTGCCTGTATATTCTTCCGTATTTCCCTCTCTATTGATAATATTGAGAATTGACCCTATACGACCACCGTGACGCGCAGAGAATCCACCGGCAGAGAATTCAGCTTCTTTTATTGCATCAGTGTTAAAAGTGGAAAATACACCGCCTAAATGAAACGGGTTATAGACCGTTATTCCATCCAGCATTATCAGATTCTGGTCAGGAGTGCTTCCCCGAACGTATAAAGCGCTGGAAAAATCATTTAATGATTGAACGCCCGGCAGCAGCTGTATTGCACGAAAAACATCCGCTTCTATGAATCCAGGTGCCACTTTGATTTCACGCATTGTGAGATTTATTGTACTCAGTTCCATTTTCTCTTTAAACTTCATTCGTTCCGCTGTGACAGTTACCGCTTCGCCGGTGATAGGTGAAACCTTAAGACGAAAATCAATCCTTTGATTTTTTCCTGTCTCCACAATAATTGATCGTGTTGTATCTTTATAGCCAATAATTGAGACCATCAAATCATATTTTCCCGGTGGGACAGATGGAATAACGTAATAGCCATCCTGTTTTGTGGCAGTGCCCCAATATGTCCCTTTTAGAAATACATTTACATAAGAGAGCGGCTCGCCCGTGGCTTCTTCGCGAACAAAACCACTGATAGATGGCTTGGATTGTGCATATAATACAGAGTTTATAAGAACTAAAATGAATAAAATTTTCTTCATAAAGTTATTATCACATAAAATATTTTTTATCCTATCAAATAAAATAGTTGAGTAGTTATTTATAATCAAATTAATAATGTGTTTTAATTTTTTAGTAAAAACTACAAAAAGCCCCGTATTTTTGGCGGTTTTAGAATATTCCTCTATCCTATCAATATTATTGAAAATAATGATACAACTGCAATTGCAATCAATGTTGGAACGGATAATTTCTTATAAAAATCTTTTAGCTCTGTGTGGAAATATTCTAAAGAGACTGATACACATGGGTGAACCGGTGAAACAATATAACCCATAAAAACAGCAAAAAACATCGTCGCAAAAACGACAGGGGTCATGCTTTCAATTCCGAATTTGGAGTAGAAAATTGGCAATATAATAGATACGGGAACCTGAACTCTGCCTGTTACAAAACCGAGAAAAACACCTATTCCGACTATCAAGAATGTCTTTGAGAATACTATCACTGATATAGCTGCTGACACTTTTGATGCTTCAAACATATTGAGGAAGATAAACATTGCTATTATTATAAGGAAGAATTTCCACGGTTTCATTTTAATTGATAGCTGTTTGAGATTTTTGATCGGAAGTTTGCCAAAGTAAAAAACAAGAAACAGACTGAACGCTACACCAATTAGCAGAGGTATTTCCGGAAGAATGTTTTTAAAAGATGACATCAACGTAATATGTATAACTGGAGCAGAAATAATTACCAGAACAGGCATCAATAGTTTTTTTAAGTTAGAAGTCCCCTCAAGTTTATGATTGGAATCAACAGATTTTAAAAGAAAGATATTTCCCAACATAGCGAGCAAAATGAAACCGGGTATAAGCAAAAGCATTTCATAGTAGAGGTTTAAATTTGCCATCTTGGAGCACGCTAAAAGAGCGCCAAGGGGATATATCAAGATCAGCACATGTCTGAACCAGACGTTGATCGCCGTATAGTCATTATTAGAGACATGCTTTCCAACTTTGGAAATTATCGGTGCGGAAAGCAGAGCACCGCCGGGCATTGGCAGCATTCCCATGAATGCAGGCGCAAGCATAAGAAATGTTTTACTTTTGATTCTTATGGATTTGATTAGATCGTTCATTAACCCTGAGATTTCCAATGCCCCACCAATAAGTGGAATGATTCCAACAGAAACAGCCAGTAATAAAATTGAAGTATCAGTAATTGTGCTTATAAATATTCTGATTACTTCGATTATTGGGAGATTGAATAAGCCAAGGGTTAGCGCACCTGTGGTTAGCCCCAGCCACAAATTCTTACGGGCAATAGTTATCATTAAAATTAAAGCGGCTAAAAAACTTATCCAGACGAGAGTCATTTATTGATCCAATTTATTTTATTGAGTGATTCAATAGGTGAATGACAATTAGAAATATCGGCTTGGAATCTAACAGTTTTTCAGATGAGTGAGCAAGCGAAATTTTAAACGTTGTGTAATCCCTAAATTATAGGTTGACAAATATCCGTACCGCGCCTCTAAGAGGTCCCTATGGGAAACCTCTGGTTCGCAATCTTACTCTCTTAAAAAAGTATCCGAAACGGAGTTTTTCCAACGGAAATCTCTTAGAGGTGTGTTACGAATAGAACCAATAATATTTAACAAACACATTGTGTTTATACTCATACCTGATTGATTACAACATGTATTTGACTTAGTGAAATGCAATTTTTATGTTCTGTTTAAGGAACTTATTTTTTATAATTGGCATGTGAATTAACATTCGTTAATCAATTTGAGAAAACAAATAAGAATTTGCTTAACTTTTTATGAATCTTGGCTTTAAGAATGTCTTTTATTTTATACATTATTGAGGAGGTATTTTGAAGAAATTTTTAGTTACTGGAGCATTGGGTCAAATTGGTTCTGAACTTATACTTGCACTTTGTGAGAGATATGGAGCAAAAAATGTTATCATTACGGATAAATGTCCAAAGCCCAAAGGAGATTTTTTAAGCGGGTGTCGATTTCTGGAAATGGATGTAACAAATGAAAAACAAGTGGCTGAAATCGTAGAAAAATTTGATATAAAAGTCATTTATCATCTTGCAGCTTTGCTTTCTGCTGTTGCGGAAGCCAAGCCGCAGCTCGCTTGGGATGTCAATATGAACGGATTGTATAATATCCTGGAAGTAGCGAGAGAATATGACTGTTCCGTATTTACCCCAAGCAGTATTGGTGTCTTTGGTCCTTCTACTCCACAGTACAAGACCCCTCAAGATACAATTCAGCGTCCCAACACGATATATGGTGTTACGAAGGTAGCCGGTGAACTGCTTTGCGACTACTACTATAAGAGATTTGGCGTGGATACGCGAGGTTTGCGTTACCCCGGAATTATCTCTTACAAAACATTACCTGGCGGTGGAACAACTGACTATGCTGTAGAAATTTATTACGAGGCTCTTAAAAATAAAAAATATACCTGTTTCCTTAAGGAGGGAACTTATCTGGATATGATGTATATGCCTGATGCAATAAATGCAGCGATAGATCTTATGGAAGCTGATCCCGCTAAATTTAAACACCGGAATGCTTATAACATCACTGCTATGAGCTTCGCACCGGAACATATTTGTGCTGAAATTAAGAAACATATTCCGGAATTTGAAATGACCTATGATGTTGATCCAGTTAGACAAGCAATTGCTGAATCGTGGCCTAATTCAATGGATGATTCTGCCGCACGTGAAGAATGGGGCTGGGAACCGAAATATCATCTTTCAAAGATGACTGAGGATATGCTTAAAGAGTTGAAGAAAAAACTCAAATTATAGCTTATAATAAGGGTAAAAACTTAGATTGGGAACATCTATGATTTTCGGAATCGGAACAGATATAATAGAAGTTGAACGTGTTGGGAAAAAGATTTCAAAAGGAGACGGTTTTAAAGAGAAAATATTTACTCCTGGTGAAGTAAAATACTGTGAATCCAGAAAGAACAAGGCTCAAAATTATGCTGCTCGTTTTGCTGCAAAAGAAGCTTTTTTCAAGGCTATTGGAACAGGCTGGCGAGGAGGTCTTGCCTTTAATGAAATAGAAGTTGTAAATAATGAACTTGGAAAACCGGAAATTAACCTTTATGGCAAGACAAAGAAATTCATAGAAGAGAATAGAATTGAAAATATTCATGTTTCTCTTTCGCATGTAAAAAATCTCGCAAGTGCAATAGTTATATTAGAAAAATAACGGGAGGATAAAATGCCATTGAGTCGTTTATCAAAAACTCTTGAAAATCAATTAAAAGATCTAAAAGAGAGTGGAAGAGCCAAAGGAAAAGAAAAAGTTATCGTTAGAGTTAAAAAGGCGGAAGGTGAAAAAGGTCCGCGCTATTTCCTTGAAGGCTGGAATGATAAAGAATTTATCAAAATGAATTCAAACTCTTATTTAGGAATGTCTTTACGAGATGAGGTGATAGAAGCCGAAGAAGATGCTGCTAAAAAGTACGGTGCAGGCCCCGGGGCTGTCCGTTTTATCAGTGGAACTCATAAACCGCATATTGAACTGGAAGAGAAATTGGCGAAATTTCATAGTAGAGAAGCAGGTATGATTTTTAGCTCTGCTTATGTTGCAAGCATTGGAGTTATAGTACCTTTAACCACAAAAGAGACTGTTGTAGTAAGTGATGAACTAAATCATAACTGCATTATCAATGCGATAAGACTTTCCAGACCCGCCGAAAAAGTTATTTACAAACACAATGATATGGCCGACCTTAATTTTAAGCTCAAAGAGAGTATCGGAAAAGGTAAAAGGGCGCTGGTTATCACTGATGGGATTTTCAGTATGAGAGGTGATAATGCTCCATTAAATAAGATTGTTGAGATTTGCAGAAAGTATAATGATGATTTCGAAGAAGGAATAATCACAATCGCAGATGATTCTCACGGTGTTGGCGCATTGGGAGAAACCGGAAGAGGAACAGAAGAATATACAGGCGGAAAAGTTGACATTCTGGTTGCAACATTAGGGAAAGCATTCGGAGTGAATGGTGGTTATGTCGTATCTTCTTCAACAATAATTGAATACCTTCGTGAAACGGCACCAATGTATATCTATTCAAACCCAATTACTGTTTCAGAATCTTGTGCTGCCATGAAATCAATTGATATTCTCGATAGCCCTGAAGGTATTAAAATCTTGGAACATCTTCGGGCTATGACGAAGAAGTTTGATTCGGGTTTGAGAGAACTTGGCTATGAAACAATTAAGGGCGATCATCCTATTGTACCATTAATGATACGTGATACAAAGAAGACATCTGAACTTGTAGATTATCTTACTGAACATGGTGTTCTTGGAACTGGGCTGAATTATCCAGTGGTTCCGAAAGGCGACGAAGAAATAAGGCTTCAGGTTTGTGCTGATCACACAGAATCAGATATTGATTACGTTTTAGGAGTATTGGCTGATTATAAGAAATAGTTGATTAGTTACTATTTCCAGAATAACAATTATAGCATTAAGCAGTCTTCCTCACTGAGAACTTACGGATTCGATATTTTCTCGGTAGAAACAAAACACCCTTACGAGTGAGCTCATAACGGAACTTTAATGAAGATTCTGTATCAACAGAAGCCAGTTTTATATGGAAAAACACTTGTGATAGAGATCCTGGTAGCAATATTACATATTATCTCAGTTTTAGTCCCGATAGTCTCTTTTTAATTGACACTAAAGTAGTAGTACTCTCTTCTCAGGAAGGTGATTCGGTAGTTTATACTCCTTTACAAAGATTTACTTACTTTACAAAATATTTTTGGAAGCTTGTGGCAGTGGATAATTCCGGTAATGAAAGATGGGCTTCAAAAACCAATAGTTGTCTGTTTGTATTTACTACGATAGGATCAAGGAAGAGCAAAGATGAGACTTATGGTCCGTCAAGATTTTATTTACACCAAAATTTTCCAAATCCTTTCAATGCCGAAACGCGTATTCGGTATGATGTCGCGGTATATAGTCCGGTAGAAGTTACTATTTATGATATCTTGGGGGAAAAAATAAAAGTTCTTACTTCAGGCAATCATTCTCTAGGAGTTTATGATACATATTGGAATGGAACAGATATGAATGGAACATCTGTTCCCGGTGGAATGTATTTATGTCAGATGAATGCGCGTGGTTTTACCTCGCATAAGAAAGTGGTGTTGTTGAGATGATTGGCAGGTTATCCTTTTTTACCGACGATTAAATCGTTTGCAGATTACTTCATTCGGTATGTAAATGAATTATGAGTCACATTGTGTTTTTATTATAAAATTACTTTTTATTGTTGTTGTAAATGATATTATTTTTGATAGATTTTATTAAAAAAGTTTTTTATCGAAGGAAGAAAATCTTGACATTTTAAAAATTGTCTATTAACATTGGTATAATTTATGATATTAGTAATAGAAAATCAAAAGGAGGACTCATTATGGCGGAAAAAGTTGTAAGATGTGGCATTAAGAAGGAAAAGGGCTACTTGTATTATCTTGACAAATACGGTGATCTAGCTCGTTCTAGGATGGCACGCGGCGGTGATAAAGGTGGCGGTGCTGAAGTTGTTCATAAAGCAGGCGTAAAGAGAGAGAAAGGTTATCTCTACTTCGTAGACAAAGATGGCGATATCTCCCGTGCAAAAATGGCACGCGGACGTAAGGGTTAATTTTCTATCTCAAAAGACTTGTTTTAAGATGAAATTATTAAGGCTCCGTTTAAAAAACGGAGTCTTTTGTCTTTATACTGTTTAGGTGTAATTTAAATAGTAGGTGCTTATATTTATTTAAGGCTGAACTGTGGAAGAAAGATTAAATAAAAGAGATTTCGCTTATATACTGTTATGTATTTTGCTTATTGCTTTTGCACTGTGGTTTGAGCTTACTAATTATGGGAAGGCTTTCCCGGAGCAGACGATAAAGTTCAATGTTGACAGAAAAGAATCAAAAAGAATAGCAGAGCAGTTTTTAGAAAAGATTAATGTAGGTTTTTCAGATTACCACCATGCAGTTGCCTTTGATTATGATAATGCTTCTAAAGTATTTGTTGAAAAAGAAGTAGGATTAGAGGAATCAAGCGACCTATTAAATAAAGAATTCAGAATCTGGCACTGGTCAAACAGGTGGTTTAAACCGCTATCTAAAGAAGAAGTTAAGGTGCATGTTACTCCGGCTGGAGTAATCACGTTATTTGAACATATTATCCCTGAGGAAGCGTCATCTCCAAGTTTGCCGATTGATGAAGCACGCAGGATAAGCCACACATTTTTAAGGGATATTCTCAAAATTGAAATGAAGAATTGGGAGTTTGTCGAGGAGAAGACAGAAATTAAACCAAATCGTATTGATTATTTATTTGCTTATAAAAAGAAGGGCGTGGAAGTCTATAACGCTACTTACAGGTTTGAGATTCTCGTGCAGGGTGATGAGATTGGTCAGTACAGAGAATATCTTAAGATTCCTGAAGAATGGAAGAGAGAGTATCAGCATTTACGATCGCTTAATTCTACAACATCGGCAATGGCGGAAATTTTTTTCTTGTTGATTTTGATAGCAGCTTTAATAGTATTCATTATTCGTATTTCAAAGAAAGATGTTTGTTTAAAAACAGCAATAATCTTCGGAGTAATAACTTTTTGCCTGCAGCTATTTTCTGTTCTCAACAGAATTCCAATAACGATATATAATTTCAATACGAATCAAAGCCTGGGTAATTTTTACAGTACATTAATAATTTTAGGAATTCTTAAATCTCTTTTCCTTGGGCTTTTAGTGACCTTGATTGCTGGGGCAGGAGAGGCTCTTTATCGTCAACATTACCCCAAAAAATTGTCATTAACCAGGACCTTCAGTTTGCAGGGAATTAAAACTAAACGATTCTTTTTTAGTATGTTAGTCGGAATTGCCCTGGCATTTGTGTTTATGGCGTTTCAGACATTCTTTTATCTTTCTGCGAAGCGTTACGGCGCATGGTCGCCTGCTGAGGTTCCCTATTCAGAAATCCTGAACACTGCATTTCCATGGATGTTTGTTATATTTGCAGGATTTGCTCCAGCAGTTATTGAGGAATTTTCATTCCGAATGTTTTCAATTCCGTTCCTTGAAAAAATATTAAAATCGAAAATATTGGCTGTTCTGATCCCGGCAGCTATATGGGGATTTGCTCATGCGAATTACCCTAATCAGCCATTCTGGATACGTGGATTTGAAGTCAGTATCTTTGGTATAATCATCGGCATAGTTTTTTTAAAACTTAATATTCTTACTGTGTTGGTCTGGCATTATACAGTTGATGCCCTCTATTCATCGTTTATCCTGATTAAAACTGGAAGTACTTATCTTGTTATTAGCGGGTCATTAGCGGCAGGGATTATGTTAATTCCTCTTTTATACAATTTGGTTATGTATGTAAAAAATGGCAGGTTTGCAAGTTCACAGGGCCTTACAAATGAAAAAGAGGGTACAGTCAAACCGGTGGAAGTGGAAGAAGAGGTTAAAGCTATTCCGGAAATCAAATACAGACCGCTTTCTAAAAAGAGATTAAAGACGGGGTTAGTTTTAGGGCTGATTTTCTTAATTAGCTTCTTTATACCTGTTGAAAAAGTTGGTGAATTTTATCGTTATCCTGTTCAGAAGAAAGAAATAGTGAATACAGCAAGAAAATTTATAGAAAAGAGGGGTGTAGACTCCCAAAATTTCAAGTATGCCTTGGGCTTGGAAAAAAATTATGAATCCTTTTGGGGAAAGTACATACTAAAAAATTCGTCAATTGAGAAGTTGAACACGATTCTTGCTCAATATATTCCAAATTCATCTGTTTGGTATGCGAGGTTCTATAAAACAGAGGAGGAGGAAGAGTATAGGATTTATGTAAATCCGATGGATAATGTAGTTGTTAGTTTTAACCATGTAATAGCGGAAACCGTTCCCGGTTGTACACTGACAAAGGAAAGTGCTATTCTTAGAGCGGAAGCATTTCTTGCCCGGCAAAATTTTAATTTATCGGAATTTGAACTTAAGGAGAAGTTTTCCCAGCAGCTCGAAAATAGAACAGACCACACCTTTATATGGGAAGCCAGGGAGGGTCATCCCTCTAATGTTGAGGAAGGTAGACTAAGACTTAAAATAATTGTGAAAGGGGACGAAGTATCCTATTTTAACCGCTTTTACAAATTACCTGAAGAGTGGGTTCGTGTTCAAACTCAAAGGACAGTTTCTGATTCTGTTCGTATGGGATTGCAGATTGGTATAATAGTAATGCTGGCTGTAGTGGCTTTTTTATTTTTCGTTAAAAAATTTAAAATTCAGCCTGTTAAATGGAAACCAGCAATTATTGTAGCTGTCATTATTGCTTTGCTAATGATGGTGGGGGAACTATTGTTTTGTAAAAGGGCTCAGTTGAGTTATAATACCAGTTGGTCTTCAGGAACTTGGAATATTTTGTGGATACTATTGGTTTTAGTAAAAGGTATCGGCGTCTGTAGTCTCACGGCTATTTTATTAATTTCAGTCATGTCTCTCTATCCTAATTTGTTCTACTCATTCAAAAAGGGATGGAGGACAATTTTTTCAACAGATGCTGTTTTTTCATCTGCTCTGTTGATTATTGGGCTGTTTGCGGTAAATCAAATCTCGTCGTTGATCCTCTCATCATGGAGAGTAGGAATAGCCAACCCCGATTTTGTTTTACCTACCTACCTTGCTTCTCAGTTACCGCTTTTGAGTGTTTTTATTCAAGTCTGTTTTAAGTGTGTGGTGGCGGTGTGTGTAATCGGACTTATAATATTTTTATTTAAGAATATTATCTCGAAAACAATTTATAGAATTCTAATCTCATTGGTTCTTATAGCTGTTTTCATGCCACCAAGCGTTGATACGGCAATGGAATTTTTAGTTAATTACATTTCGATTGTATTGGTAGTACTGTGGCTCTGGATATGTATAAAGTATTTTTTAAGAGATAACATACCCGCTTATCTTTATAGCTGCATCGGATTCTATATGGTTCACGCAATTTTGGATTTTATTAAATTTGGTTCGCCGCAAGGTAAGTTGAGCGCGTATTTTTTTATATTGATTTTTGTTGCCGGAGTTATTTGGATTCTGACGGAAGAGAGAACTCTTAATATAAAATTTAGAGAATTTTTTAAGCGTTAAATAGATGGTCATCATGGAAGAGAATGTATGCTCAAAAAGAATTGACCAATTATTATCCTATTTTGAAGATAATCCCAAACTGAAAAAGCAGATATTAGATAGCCCTTTTGAAATCCGCCAATCCTTGTCAGATATGTGTGACAGGGTAAAACAGCTTTCAAAAATTGGTGCGGCACTCTCTGCGGAGCGGAATTTGCCCAAACTTCTTCAAATGATTCTCGAAGAGGCGCGCAATTTTACGAAATCTGATGGCGGAACACTCTACATGATGAATGACGACGAAAGGTCTTTAAGGTTTGAGATTGTGCAAACCAGCTCATTGAATATCAGAATGGGAGGAACTTCCGGTAATCCTATAAATTGGTATCCTGTGAAACTTTATCTTCAGGATGGCAAACCGAATCATGCGATGGTTTCAGCTCACGTTGCTCTTACGGGTGAGGTTGTAAATATACCAGATGTTTATGATGTGGAGGGTTTTGATTTTAAAGGCACAAGGACTTTTGACAGTAAAACCGGCTACAGGTCAAAATCTATGCTTGTTGTTCCTATGAGAAATCATGAGGAAGAAATTATTGGAGTACTGCAGCTCATCAATGCTCAAGACCCTATAACGAAGGATACCGTTCCGTATTCAACAGCTGATCAGGAGCTCATTATATCTCTGGCATCGCAAGCGGCTATAGCAATTACCAATACCAGGCTAATCTATGATTTGGAGAAATTGTTAGAATCCTTTATACAGGTAATTGCATCGGCAATTGACGAAAAATCTCCCTACACAGGTGGGCATATTGAACGTGTTGCAAAATTAACTATGATGATTGCCGATATTGTTAACAAAATAGAATACGGAAAATATTCTTCTTTTCACCTCAATAAAGATGAGCTCAAAGAGCTCCGCATCGCTGCGTGGATGCATGATGTAGGCAAAATTACTACTCCTGAATATGTCGTGGATAAATCGACGAAGTTGGAAACAATTTATGATAGAATAAACACAATAAAAATGAGATTTGAAGTATTAAAGAGAGACGCTGAAATTGAACTGTTGAAGCATAAACTCGGAATCGCAGAGGGTAAGTCTTTTGAAGATGTCAAAACTTTAGAAGAGGCTTATAAGGCAAAAGTCAGAGATATAGAAGATGACTTCTCACTTCTCGAAACTTCTAATGTCGGCGGCGAATTCATGGCACAGGACAAACAGGAGCAAGTAAGAAAAATAGGTGAAGAAAAGATTGGGGTGAGAGGAGAGGAAAAGTTTTTACTTTCCGAGGATGAGATAAAAAACCTCTGTATTCCTAAGGGAACTCTTACCGAGAAAGAACGCCAGATTATAAATAATCATGTTGTTGTTACCATAAAGATGCTTGAGAAATTACCTTACCCTAAAAAGTTGCGTCGTGTACCCGAATTTGCTGGAGGCCATCATGAGAAATTGGATGGTACAGGTTATCCAAATGGATTAAAAGATGAGCAGCTTTCTACTCAAGCAAAAATGATGGCACTTGCAGATATTTTTGAAGCGCTTACCTCAAAAGACCGTCCATATAAAAAAGGTAAGACACTATCCGAAGCAATGAAGATTATGGGCTTTATGGCAAAAGATCGCCACATTGATCCGGAATTGTTCGAAATATTTATTAAAGAGGAAATTTACCTTAAATATGCAAAACAGTATATGGATCCATCGCAGATAGACAAAGTAGATGTGAAGATGTGAAACGTGAAAAATGAAAAGTGAATTTTTCTGCGGTTTGAAGTTTGTGTATTGTAAGCGATTGATGTGTAAATAAGAAAATAAACAATTGCCCCCTCCGGTAAAGAAACATCAGGAATTAGAACTAACAATTGAGAATTTGGCTTTCGGTGGTAAAGGAATTGCCCATGTGGATGATTATATCATTTTCATTCCGAAGGGTGCTGTTCCGGGACAGGTTGTTAAAGCTCGGATAACGAAGGCGACTTCAAATTACGGCGAAGCAAAGGTTCTGGAGATCATTAGAAAAAGTGATAATGAAATAAT
>DAOUYY010000218.1 GCA_030665885.1 Fidelibacterota bacterium | reverse complement strand
AGCTGCTGGTGGTGAAAACTATGAGCATACTACTATGTATCCTGAATTTGCAAAGGTAGCTGATGAAGAAGGATTCAACGAGATAGCATCGGTCTTCACATCAATTGCTGTAGCTGAAAAACAACACGAGAAAAGATACCTCGCCCTTGCTGAAAACATAGAAAACGATAGGGTATTCAAGCGCGACAAGGTAGTAAAATGGCGCTGCAGGAATTGTGGTTATATTCATGAGGGCACTGAACCACCAGATAAATGTCCAGCATGTGCCCATCCCAAGGCATATTTTGAGCTCTTAGGAGAAAACTGGTGAGTTATACGGAGGTAAAGTTATGAGTGAAGTTTTTGGTGAAAATAACACTAAAAAAGAGGTCTTAAAGAAATTAATTAAAAAATTACATGAAGGTGCAGATCTTGAGCAGGTTAAAAAAGAGTTTAATGATATGGTTGGTGAAATATCTGTGACAGAAATATCGAAAGCCGAAGAAGAACTTATAAAAGATGGTATGGTTCCGGAAAAGATCCATAAACTATGTGATGTTCATATCGCACTTCTTCGGGAATCACTTGAAAAAGAAGAAATACTGACTGCTCCAGGACACCCTGTACATATTCTTATGCAAGAACATAAAATTCTCTTGAAATTTGCTGATGATCTGAGGAAAATTGCACAAGAGATAACGGATAAAGAAAAAAATGTGATTGACCAATTAAAACATATTGAAGAACATCTCAAGGCATCACAAAGCCACTATAGCCGAGAAGAGAATGTTCTTTTTCCATATCTTGAAAAACACGGTATAACACAACCTCCGGTAATGATGTGGATGGACCACGATAAGATAAGAGAAATTGAGAAAAATCTTTATAAAATTATCGATTCGTACGAAAAAACAGAATTTCAAGATTTTGCGAAAAACCTGAAAATATCGGCAATAGCACTGGCTGAAATGCTGTCAAACCATTTTTATAAAGAAAATCATATTCTCTTCCCTACTGCATTAAAGGTAATTACTGAGACAGAATGGACCGATATCAGAAAACAGTTTGATGAACTCGGGTATTGTTGTTTTACACCAGAACCTGCTAAGTTTGCTATGGAACAAACAGAAACGCCACCAGCTAAACCTGAGGCAAAAGGTATGGTTCAATTTGAAATGGGAAGTTTATCAAAAGAAGAGATAGAAATGATTTTTAACACTCTTCCTGTGGATATTACATTTGTTGATAAAGAAGATACAGTGCGATACTTTAGTCAGTCTAAAGAGAGAATCTTTCCAAGAACAAAGGCACATATTGGTCGAAAAGTTCAGCAATGCCATCCTCAAAAGAGTGTACATATTGTTAATCAGATATTAGGAGATTTTAAAAGCGGTAAAAAGGATAAAGCCGAGTTCTGGATCAACATGAATAACATGGTTGTCTATATAAGATATTTTCCTGTACGTAATAAAAATGGCGATTACTTGGGTTGTTTAGAGGTTACGCAAAACATTGCCCCGATAAAAAAGATTGAAGGCGAAAAAAGATTACTATGAGGAAAGCATCGTCTAATAGTATGTTTGCTGGTTCACAATCACCCAAAAAACCTTTATCGTTACGCATAAACGCGAACCTAGGTAACTTTGTGAAATATGTAAATAAAAGTAAAAGGTGATAAAAATGAATTCGACCTTTATTCTAATAAATATTTTTGCTCTTGGCTGTCTTACTTTTGCTTTTATTAAGGACAAAACAAAAACGAAACAATCATTAATAGTTGCAATAAAATCATTCATCCATATTCTTCCAACTGTCCTTATTATTGTAATCCTTATAGGTCTGCTTTTGGGCTTCGTGCCGTCGGGTGAAATCTCGAAAATTGTAGGTAAGCAATCAGGCTTTGGCGGTCTATTGCTTATCGCATTAGCAGGTGCTATCCTTCATATCCCTGCTTTGCTTTCATTCCCCTTAGCGGCATCATTTCTTAAAAGTGGAGCATCAGTTACTGCGGTAGCAGCTTTCATTACTACATTGACTATGATTGGAACGGTTACTCTGCCCTTAGAAATAAAAGAATTGGGAAAGAAAATGGCTCTACTCAGAAACGGGATAAGTTTCATCATTGCGATTGTAATTGCCATTGTTATAGGGACGATTCTATGAAAATAGAAAATAAAGAGAGAAAAATGAATGTAAGGGACTATATCCCGTTAGGAGCAATTATAATTGTTGCCGTGATCATGCTGTTGATTTTTCCCGATAGGATAGATGCTGTAACTAATACGTCTCGGGCTTATTTCACTGAAATGATTATGATATTGCCTGCTATATTATTAATAATGGGTCTTTTTGCTATTTGGGTTTCCAAAGAAATAGTTATAAAATATTTGGGGAGAACTTCGGGAATCAAAGGTATCCTCCTATCCATACTCCTTGGCGCATTACCGACAGGACCATTATATGTTGCTTTTCCTATGGCCAGAGCACTGATCAAAAAAGGCGCACGCATTTCCAATATAATTATTTTTCTTTCAGCATGGGCATGTATAAAGATTCCGCAGGAAATAATGGAACTTCAATTCCTCGGGGTTAAATTTATGGCATCAAGACTTATTTTAACAATTATTTTCGTAATCATCATGGGAATATCCATTGAACGAATTATTGAGTGGAGCAATAAAGGGAAAGTAAACCTAAAGAATGGGAGGTAAAAACATGGAACTTTTTGATATTAGAACAATGAAAACATATCCATATGAGGAAAGGGACAAGAATGTCTTTTATAAAACCAAAGAATTCAAAGCAAGAATTATTGAGCTTCCAGCCGGCGGAGAGATGCCAACTTGCGAAATGGCTTCTTATGTTATGTTTTATTTTCTTGAAGGAGAAGCAGAAGTTAAAGTTAATTTAGAAAAAACAACCATCAAACAAGGACAGTGTCTTATTACTGAACCAGCAACTCTATCAATGAAAACAGAGAATGGCGTGAAGATAATGGGTATACAAATAGTCAAAAGATGATGGCAAAAATAACCCGATAAATGAAAAAGGAACAAATCTTTCCAAAAATAAAGGAGATACAAATGAACCTAAAGACTCTGCATAAAATTAGTTACGGACTCTATATTGTCAGTTCTAAAAAGGATGGCAAGTTTAATGGACAGATCGCAAACACTGTATTTCAGCTCACTGCAGAACCACCAACTATTGGAGTCTGTATAAATAAAAACAATCTTACTCATGAATATATTCAGGGAAGCAAAGTCTTTACTGTTTCTATTCTGTCCACCCAAGCCACGATGAAATTTATCGGACTTTTCGGATTTAAATGCGGCAGGGATATTGATAAGTTTAAAGAAATTGATTACAAAATTGGTAAAACAGGTGCTCCTATAGTTTTGAATAATACAATAGGGTATTTAGAATGTGAAGTCACAGGTAGTATGGATGCTGGTACACACACCTTATTTGTTGGGAAATTAATGGACGCAGAAATAATCAATGATAAAGAGCCAATGACCTATGAATACTATCACAAAGCATTAAAAGGTAGGGCGCCGAAAACAGCAACAACCTATATTAAAGAAGAAAATCAAAAATCAACAAAAAAGGAGTCAAAAATGACAAAATATAAATGCACGGTGTGTGGGTATATATATGACCCGGAAAAAGGTGACCCGGATTCTGATATAAAGCCCGGTACACCTTTTGAAGAATTGCCAGATGACTGGGTGTGTCCAGTCTGCGGGGTTGGAAAAGATAAGTTTGAAAAGGAGGTTTAAAAATGACTGTGCGCCAAATAAAACCTGATATCCATTCTGTGGGGTCGATTGACTGGGACAGAAGATTGTTCGATGAACTCATACCCCTGCCTGATGGCACAACTTATAATTCATATCTTATTAAAGGTAGTGAAAAAACAGCGCTGATCGATACGGTTGATCCACCTAAAGAAAATGAACTCTTTGATAATTTAAAGAAATTAGGCGTAAATAATATTGATTATGTTATTGCTAACCATGCTGAGCAGGATCACTCAGGTACTATACCTAAAATACTTAAAGCTTTTCCAAATGCTAAGGCAGTAACAAATGCAAAATGCAAAGGGATGCTAATGGATTTGTTATTGATTCCTGAAGATAAATTTGTAGTAGTAAATGATGCTGACACTTTGTCCCTGGGAAACAAAACTCTCCAGTTCGTTA
>DAOUYY010000133.1 GCA_030665885.1 Fidelibacterota bacterium | reverse complement strand
AGAATTTAACCAGAGTGGTGGTAGTATCGGTATATGTACCCGTAACCAGTACATCACCCGTTACGGCATATTCTATATCACCAGTAATATATCCCACATTGTACACTAGATAATCAAATCGTCGCAGCCAGTCCGTCTCATCAAGAGCTCCGTCAATAACGAGGGGTTCTTCCGCAGACACCACCTGGATATAGGGTGGATCAGTATTTGCATTAGTTGGTATTTCAACAGGTTCATCTTTCAATACTACACCGCGATACAAGTAATATCTTTCAAAATCTGTGGCAACCCATTGTGTTCCCCACCAGTTCGGTGCATAGTCAGAAACATGTTCAGTGTATGCATCAGCACTTGAATAATCAAGGTCCCACATACATACACTCAGCATGACTGTATCTCCAACAGCATATCCAAAATCTGCAGTGTGTACTACTACCTCAATTGAATAACCTGCATCAGGACCATTAGTCTCAGTATGGGTAACTGTTCCGGTTGGTTCAAAAGAGGCGCCCTCAGTGGCACCGGAAGGAACATTTGCATTTGTCTCGAATACAATTCCATCCCCTTCTGTTCCTGTAAAGTACATGGCTTTTATTTCCATTCTCTCACCAGGAGCAGGTATTGTACCCTTTTCTGTCATCCATAGGAAAAGACCATCAGCTTCCCAGCCTGGAGACCATTTGCATACAGATGCATCATCAGATTCAATACCGATATACAAGTCGGTTCCCTTGTGAATGAATTTAACGGTAGCCATACTCTGATCTGTGTATTCATTTAAAGTATCACCCCATTGCATATAGTAACCACCTGTACTTAGTGCACTTCCTTTCCCAACAACAACATAGTCTGCATTTGCCCAGAAGAGCTCATCCAATTTACCGTCTAAGACAATATCATCTTCAGTTTTATAGGAAACTTTCAATGGCGGATCGGCAAGTCTCAAAATGCGAAATTCCGATCCCCATTCACTTCCCCACCACATTTTATGGTAGCTGCCAATTGCACCATACGGATCCATAGTATCAAGATAGCCATCCGGATCAAAAATATTAATCATTACAGGCACTTCAGCATAAGGATCAGTGTATCCCAGTTGATCAAGATGAATCACCATTTCAGCTGTATATCCGGAATCTGCAGCCGTGGTATCATTAACTATAGTAGCTGGATGTTTCCAGGCTGTTCCTTCACCTGAACCGGGATAAAGCCCCGGCTCTTCATATGCAATATCCGGATCTGTGCCTCCAAGGTTCCAGAAAAGTTTGTATTCGACAGCCATTCCATTAGCATCTTTAATTTTCATAAAGAGTCCATCACCTTCCCAGCTTGTACCAAATTTACCTACGGAATGGTCATCTGAGGTCAAAGATATGTACAGATCTAATCCGTAACGCAGAAACTTAACCAAAGTTGTAGTAGTATCCGGATAATTACCATGAACAAGCACATCCCCTGTCACCGTATATTCTACATCTCCAGTAATGTAACCTGCATTGTACACAAGAAAATCAAAACGGCGTTGCCAGTCTGTTTCATCTAGAACTCCGTCAATAACGAGAGGTTCTTCCGCGGACACAACCTGAAGATATGAAGGGTCAGTATGTCCAACGGATGCCAGAGCATTTGAATTGATGCCAAACATCAAAATGCTAATTGCGATCAATGCAAAGATTGTTGTAATCTTCTTCATTTTAAGTCCTCCTTTTAATTTTAACAATGATTTTTCTAAACTTAAAAAAGTATTAGTTAGCACCTCCTTTTTTAATAGTTTAAATAAGACAGTAATATTCCTATTTCATGGTATTTTCACGAAACTTCCGAATCCATTTGAGTGTTGGGATTTTTTTCTATGCCTTGAGAAGAGCACCCACATGATTCTCTAATAATAATCTGTAATGGAATGACAATTTTTTCTTCTACCTGATCTGATTCTTTTGAGTTCAGTTGTTTGAAAATAGAACCTCCGACGATTTGCCCCATTTTATAAACTGGAACACTTACTGTGGTTAATGCTGGATTTATATATTGTGCAGTAGATATATCGTCAAAACCCACGATTGCGACATCCTTTGGAACATTTAAAGATAGTCTTTTTGCTGCTTCAATAGCACCAATAGCCATGGCATCATTGGCTGCAAAAATAGCTGTTGGTCTCGGTTCCTGATTTAGTAATTCCATGGCAGATTTGAATCCCGAGGCTTCAGTGAAATTGCCATGTGATTCTAATAATATTGAGTACTCAAGTCCGTTTTCATGAACGGCATCAATATATCCGAGATAACGTTTTTGAGAATCATAATTATTGGGTGCTCCGTGAATGAAGCTAATTCTGGAATGACCATGCCAAATTAGATGTTCGGTGATTTCTTTGGCACCCTTATAATTATCTATAATAATTCTTGTTGAGTTTTGAGTTTGAATACCTGTGCAGAGATAAACAACGGGCACAGAATTTAATGATAAATTGAAAACGTTTACATTTTGAATTGAAGGCATCATTAAAACCATACCATCAACACGTCCACTCTGAAGCAAACTGACAAGCGTTCTTACTTCATCTTCTTCATCGTGAGAACTTGCGACTATTACCTGATAACCATGTTTCCGAACATAACTATTGATACCACGAATAATTTCAGCAAAATAGTAGCTGCTTGCATCGGGGAATATCAAACCGAGGGTTTTTGTCCTTTTCTTCTGAAGTCCCTGGGCATTTACATTAGGTGTGAAATTCAATTCCTTAATTGCTTTAAGGATGAGTTTCTTTGTTTTTTCTTTAACTTTTGGACTATCATTGATAACGCGTGATACGGTAGCTATTGAAACTCCCGCTTTTTCTGCAACATCTTTGATATTTGGCATGTTAATTCTAACCTGCTAAAGATTCACAAAATCAAATGTAAACGTTTACATTTAAATATAAGCGTTGTTTTTTCCCTTGTCAAGTATTTTTTGTGATTTTTTAATTACTGCTATTTGTTTTGTGGTATATGACCTTCCGATCTCGATGGGAGAGCATATATTAAGATATCCATATCCCGATTTTATATCCCGTCAGTTTGACTCTTATCAACTGTGAAATAAAAAATCTCATTGAAGAATATATGTAGGTAATTATTCAATAAACTGGAACGCAGACAGTTTACCAGGCGGCTTATATTTTATCACAATGTCAAGCGGAACTTACATTCAAACGTAAAAAGCATTATTACTGAAATAAGGGAATATTCCTTTATTTCAACAAAAGCATAGACTTGACACTACACTTATTGTCAACCCTCACCCGGTAAAAATATATACCTGCTCCAACATTTTTATTATTATTATCTTTTCCATCCCAGGTAATCTCTTTCACACCACTCGAAATTTCACTATCAACCAAAGTTATAACCAGATTTCCATTTATATCATATATTCCAAGATTGACATAAGTGTTATTTGCAAGAATAAGAGGAATTATCGTAGTAGCATTAAATGGATTTGGATAGTTTTTACCGACCAAAGTATAATTATCAATTTCCTCAAACAGACCATTTCCCAAGGCAATAAACTGCATACTACTAATATTGAATCCACCAGTTATAAAATATAATTCAATGACCTTTTCTCCTTCAGAAAGCCCAATACTATTGGCAGAAATTGACTGCCAATTCTGCCACCCTCCTGTATTTGGGACAGAAATATCACCGCTAATATTTTGACCATTTGATAAAAGCCGGAATTTACCTCCTCCCCAGCTGCTAGCAACACGGAACACGATATTGTAAATACCACTATGCAAAATATTTACAGTATATTTCAGCCATTCAGCATCTTCAATCCACCCAATATTATAATCAGTTCCACTTGAATTTTCACTCTTTTCAATATCAACACCGTCGTTTCTATATTTTTCACCAATATTCCAAGGTTGATATACGGACCAATCCCAATTGGTTCTCTCAAAGTCTTTATCAGAATAAGCAACTCCATTAATACCTAAATCATAA
Source organism: Fidelibacterota bacterium (assembly GCA_030665885.1). GTDB lineage: Bacteria > Fidelibacterota > UBA2242 > UBA2242 > UBA2242 > BS750m-G69. The sequence continues at coordinate 3,088 of DAOUYY010000133.1, read as the reverse complement.
TCAACACAGTTGATAGTTCCTGGAATTCCATTATTTTTAAATGGCTTTGTTTGATCTCCAAAGTCATCTTCAAATAATGATGCAACAACATCCGGATGATATTCACATTTCTCAATTGCAAGATTGCCCGCCATTTGAAATAGAGTTCCTTTTGCAAAAATTGAAGAGGGACGTGGTGCTTGACCATTCCAATAATCAAGAACTTGCTGATAGGCAAAAGATATTGGTGAAGATAATGGACTTGTAACAGTTTCAATCTTTTTATGCGTCCACCAGCACCATCCAATATTGTTATCTTCCATCAGCCGTTTACATTCAAAAAACCAGGAATTAGAGTTTTCCCCGGATTCACCCAACCAAAGTGGAATATTATAACTACTTCTAAGAGTAAGGTAATTTTGGATAGAAGATTGATCTGTTTCATTCCAATATTTGTGAAAGCTATATACCATATTTACATCAAATTGAGGAGTAAGTTGAAAAAAATCCGTAGCATACCAGTTTCCCTCAATAAAGATAATGTGATTGTTATCGACTTCTCTGATTGCAATTCTGATTTGCATATACAAACTACGCAAGTGAGAGTTATCATAGCCCTGAGGTAAAACAGGTTCATTTAGAAGATCATATCCTCCAATCCATTCCTCATCTGCATATCGCTCTGCTATTTCTCTCCAGATTTCAACAGTCCGTGTTTGGTTAGCGGGAACAGTCCATAGTTTTGCTTCACCATCACTATCACTGATATTATCAGGATTTTGTCCTCCCGGAGCACAGTGCATATCCAGAATTAAATAAAGATCATTTCTCTCACACCAAATTAACAAGCTATCAATAACCTGAAATCCCTCCTCCAAGAAGACCCCAGGTTGATCTTCAGGGCTTAATAAACGATAATTAAATGGAAGTCTTATAGAATTAAAGCCCCATTCGGCAATTAAAATAATATCTTCCTCATTAACATAATTTGCCCGGTAAATCTCATAGAATTGTTCTGTATCCGCTTCGCCAATTAGATCAACAATACGATTCCGAATTGAAGTTGGCGAACCATAACCGGGAATATGCAGCATATAACCCTCCGGTACTAACCAGCCACCCAAACCTATACCCCTCAAAAGAACAGGATTTCCATTTGAATCTACAATTTCCTTACCCTGAGTATGTAGATAGGCAAAACTGTATTGTATAAAAAAGAGTATTACTACTAATAACATCCATAATAATTTTTTCATACTACTAATTTTCTTTTTTTACTCTAATATTAATCCAATTCATATCCACTTTAGCTGCTTGTTTGCACCAAATCACTCGACCAATTCAAATTTCGTTTCCAGCAAATCCATAGAATTACTGCCAATCATCACTTCAAATTCCCCAGGTTCGACAATATATTTCATATTTTGGTCCACTAGCGTCGCGTTATAAGTCCCATAAATTCAGTTGTTTAGAAGAACACACCTCAGAATTTTGGGATATTGTTTCTGTAAGTAATTGATAAATAGGGACTTTCTCAAGAAGAGAAACACTAAAAATCTGTAGAATTGTGTAGAGACTTAACTCTATTTTAAGTGATTTCTTTATGATAGCATCCAGCACATATACACTTATTGCAATCCAAATTTGAGTTTTTACAGCATTGGAAGAAGTACCAAAAAATGCCTTTATTTTCAGATGTTGTTTTATCCACTTAAAGAACAATTCTATCTTCCAACGGTTACGATATAACTCTGCAATCGTTAATGTTGACACATTAAAATTATTGCTCAAAAATACCAAATATCTATCATTTTCTTCATCGTAAAATTTTACCCTTCTCAATTTATCGGGATAAAAATGACTTGATTTATATCCTGTCAGTTTTACAACATGGTCACAACGTAATCCTTTTGTCTTATCTACTGGATTGGAATACAAGCGCCTGAATTTCAGATTCTTTTTGGCACGATTAACGAAAAATGCCTTATCCTGGTGCAAGCGATACAGCCTTTCATAATCAAGATAGCCCCTATCTATAATATAGTATGAACCCGGCTCCGGAATAAGAATATCAAGAATATTTACGTCGTGAATTAAGCCTGTTGTTATCTCGATAAATGACGGGATAGAACCCAGTAAATCTAATAATGTATGTAACTTAATCGCAGCTTTATGTTTTCTGAATTTTGCCCATGGAAAGAGGGATAAACATAGATCAATTGTCGTTGAATCCAAAGCGTAAATTGTATTATTAAGGTCAAGCAGGAAATCAGAATCATCGTGATAAAGAACTCGGGCTTTTGAAATCAATACCTGGGCGTAGTCCGCATAAATACGCCAATCTCTCTTTTCATTAGCATGGAACAAATTTGAAATGGACATATTCCCTCTTATACCCATATGATATAATTTATTGGGTTGGGAATTCAAACAAGCGTCAATATCTCGCAAACTCTCTCGATGACTTGATTGTGCAAAACTCATACAAAGAAATTGATCCCAACATCTGAAATTAAGTGTACGATAATTACCATTATATCTTCTTACACATTTATCAAAATTGTACTTCGGAATGAACTCCATGATCTGAGAAAAGATTGTCTTGCCAGAATTCATGTATTACCTCTCTATTTTTCGAATGGTAATACATAACGAATTTGAATGAATATGGTTTCAAATCGAAAAATCTATATTGTAGTCTTATCATATTGTTTTTCTGTATGTTAATAGCATGATTGAAAATTTTAATACGACACTAATGATTCAGTATATAAATCTCGTTCCTACCGCTATTCATGTAAAAGAGTATAATGAAATAGTTAACCGCTACAGGATTTTTCACGTTCCGTCCCGCACATAATTTATCCCAACAAGTCAGGACCGATTTTTCGGGATAATCAGGCAACTGCCTGATTGAACGTGAAAAATTTACATTGAACTCTTATTTATTTCAATACCACAACTAAAATTGGGGGCTATTCAAATAACATTAAATATTCTAGATTTCGAAACTTAAGTAATTATCTGTATTTACTAAATAGAAATTCTTTTAAGTCTTTATATTTATTGGACATACTCTCCGATATTTTTCTTCTGGTAAAGCATTCTG
>DAOUYY010000049.1 GCA_030665885.1 Fidelibacterota bacterium | reverse complement strand
AAGAAGCTGATGGATCATTAACACTGAATGATTTTGTTTACAGAGTTGATATTTCTTTTAAAGAATGTAAAGAGACAAGATTGGTTACAGATGATAATTGACCGAAAATTATTGAAAAAAGAAATAGTTTTTCCTCATCTTAATGAATGTGTTGAACTCATTAAAATTCTTTCAACCATTATCTACAGATGTCTGAAATAAATTTTAGATATTTATGTATTTAGTTATTTAGGCATTTAGGTTTTTAGGTATTTAGGAATTTTGCACTTTTAGGTATTTATCTTTGGAAGGAGGAGTAATGACTTTAGATGAGAGATTACAAAATGTAGCGGTGATTGGAGCAGCTGGAAAGATGGGAAGTGGTATCGCTGTTCTAATTGCCCAGGAGATGGCAAAGTTAAAATTGAAGCCTGAAAACAATGACAAGATCTACAGGCTGAACCTTATTGATGTTAGTGAGAAGGCTTTGGATGGTATGCGTTTATATATGAAGACTCAGTTGCTAAAAGTTGCAGAAAAATCCACAGTCACTTTAAGGGGTATCTATGAGGGAAGAGAAGACCTTGTTGAAAATGCTGAAATTATCAACGCCTTTGTGGATGATTCTTATGCACTGCTAAATTTTACCACCGATATTAAAGTTACTAAAGATGCTCATTTAGTGTTTGAAGCGATCTTTGAGAATGAGGAAATTAAAATCAAAGTTCTTAAGACGCTAAGGGAATTGGTTAATGAAGATACATTATTCATGACCAATACTTCGAGTATCCCTATTTCTTATCTTGATGAGAAGGCTGGACTTGGGGGAAGGATAATTGGCTATCATTTTTACAATCCACCTGTGATACAACGACTGGTTGAAGTCATTGCGGCAAAGGCAACTACGGATGAATTGAAAGATGTTGCTCAGGAATTGGGTAAAAAGTTGCGTAAAACTTTAGTCTCTTCAAGTGATATATCCGGATTTATCGGTAATGGTCATTTTAGTCGTGATGGTTTATATGCGCTTAACGAAGTAGAGAGACTTAAAGATAAGTATGAATACCATGGCTCAATCTATATTATGAACAAGATCTCACAGGATTTTCTTGTTCGACCTATGGGTATTTTCCAGCTTATTGATTATGTTGGCATTGATATCATTGAATGTCTCTTGCGAGTAATGCGTACGCATCTTGATGATGAATCTTTAACAAGTAGTCTTATTGATAAAATGGCAAATAATAAAATCTTGGGCGGTCAATATTCTAGTGGTGCTCAAAAAGATGGTTTTCTAAAATACGAGAAGAATCGTCCGGTTGGTGTTTACAATATTGAAGGGGGAAAATATTTCTCCTTTGATGATGAATGGAGAAAGAATATTGATAATGATCTTGGTATACTGCCTGAAGGATATTCACCCTGGAGAACATTACTTTCTGATGCTAAGAAACAGGATAAACTGAAAGCCCACTTTAATAACTTGAAAAAGATGAATACATGGGGAGCCAAACTTGCTCTTAGTTATCTTAAGAAAACTAAGGAAGTGGCATTAAAGTTACTCAGTGACGGAGTTGCAACTTCAGCTGATGAGGTTAATGCAATTTTAACAAATGGCTTTTATTGGCTATACGGACCGATAAATGATTACATTTAAAAAATCTAAATACCTAAATGCCTAAAAACCTAAATTCCTAAAATTTAAAAGTATTTATAAATCTGATCAATAGGATGCCTAAAAAATTAGAAAAGAAATATAGTATAAGTGATGAACTAAAAGAGTGAACCTATAAATTTGCAATAAGTATTTTAGAACTTGCTTCAATGCTGCCTAATACTGAGGAAAGTAGAGTTATCAGAAGACAATTATGTAAATCCGGCACATTTGTTGGTGTCTCGATATATATCGGGAAAGAAACTGATGGATCATTAACATTGAACGATTTTATTTACAAAGCGGATATTGCATTTAAAGAAACTAAAGAGACAAGATATTGGTTGCGAATAATAATTGATCGAAGATTATTGAAAAAAGAATTTGTTCTTCCTCATCTTAACGAATGTGTTGAACTGATAAAAATTTTATCAACTATTATCTACAGATGTCTGAAGTAAATTTTAGGTATTTAGTTATTTCGTATTTTGGGCATTTTATATGTTTTAGGCATTTAGGTATTTAGGCATTTATAATAGGAAAGGAGAAGTTATGTCATTCTTTAGAAAAAAAATCTACGCAACGGCAGGTTTTAATACCATTTCTTTAGGTTCAGGTCGTAAAGAATTCCATCCTAAAAAGCCTCGCCCTGGAATTGAGCACTATATCAAGGAGGCGGGTCTTGGTTCGATTGACCAAATCAATAAACCTGAAAATATTGATGAAGGTGTGATAGGAAACTTTATGGCAGAAAGATTCTGTCGTCAGGGTAACCTCGGCGGCTTTTTCCCGATGGTACATCCTACTTTTCAATATAAACCGTGTATTCGTGTAGAAGGCGCATGTGATTCCGGTGGTTTGGCTCTAGTCACTGCTATTAAGACAATCCTTGCTGATTTAGCTGATGTTGTGCTCTGTATTGGATTTGAAATACAGAATTCCGTAAAGGCGATCTACGGCGCAGATTATCTTGCCGGAGCGGGATGGTATTCCGGTGAGCGGAAAAAAGGGCATGCCTATTTTTTCCCGGATCAATTCTCCCAGCGTGCTGGTGCCTGTTTTGAAAAGTTTGGTAAAGAGAGAATCCGAGCAGGTATGGCGCAATGGTACGTTAATGCAATCGAAAATGCTCGTAAGAATCCAAAGGCACAGGAGTATCACAATAGAAATTCTGATCTAATGTCAACTGGATTGACACCGCCAAATCCTAAAGTATTTTGCGAGCATATCAATGTATTCGATTGCTCAAAGGTTTCTGATGGCGCTTCTGCAATGATGTTTACATCTGAAGAGGGGCTGAAAAAAATTGGTGTTGACGGGAAAGATGCGGTTGAAGCGGTCGCTTATGCTCAGATCCAGGATAATTTAACTACACCACCACCGGATCTTACAAAACTATCTACTTGCGAAATTGCTGCAAAACATGCTTATCAGCGGGCTGGTATCAAATCTAAAGATTTGAGTGTGTTGGATGTACATGACTGCTTTTCTATTGCGGGGTTATTGGCAGTGGAGGCAGCAGGATTCGCTGATCACGGTGAAGGCGCAGATTTTGTAAAAGAAGGCAACACTAAAGTCAGTGGTCAAATCCCCACCAATACTACCGGTGGCTTGATTGGATATGGTCATCCAACCGGTGCCAGTGGCGTACGTCAGGCTGTGGACATTGTACATCAACTGCTGGGTAAGGCTGGTGACTGTCAGGTTAAAATAGATTCAAATCGCCCTTATGGTATGATGTCCAGTATGGGCGGCAATGACAAGACGGTTGTGGCAATGATATTTGAAAAGCTGGAATAACATGAATTATTAACCCTGTTGGATAGCCAATATACATAAATTCATTTCTCCCATGATGAGCTTATCCAACAGGGTAAACCGAAGAGGACGCAGAAATAGCATCGAGACGGTGGATTAGAGTAAGTATTTTAAACGATTGAGAGACAATTTTAATGATGGGATTTTTCGGATCCTTAGAATTTCTTTATATTAGGTATCTGTACTATACTATATTTCAAAGTATTTTGACCTGTAGAGGAAATAAACGCAGTAAGGTTTCGTTTATGCATTAGTTATTTGAAATTGCGAGCCAGCCAAAGCAAAAAAGATATAAAAGAAATTGAATTATATTTATAACTCAAGGAGGTGTGAAAACGAATATCAAGAAAATACTTATTAATTTTGTGGTCGTGTTTGCTGTAACCCTGGTGGTTAGTGCAATTGTGTCTTTTCTTTACAGCCTCATCTTTCATGGGGCAGGAACTATAGACTGGGAGACATCGTTCCGTTCTGCGATCATATTCGGCATAGTCTTGACTTGGATAAAAGTTCGTGAAAAGAAGGGAAATAGAGAAGGGAAGAACTAAAAAACGAAATCACAGGATAGCTCGAAACTCTTCGCCACTTCGTGGCTCGGTCTCGGCGAAGCTAAGACTCCGATAACAGCGGATAGAAGGCTATGCTCAAATTGCCTCCTGTCTGCCCCTGCCTGCCGTCGGGCAGGGACAGGCAGGTCGGCAACTTCTTTTATCTGCAAACAAATAGTCGCAATCAAGAGCCCGAATCCGCTTTAAAAACTGATATTAATGAATAAATAGAGAAGAGTTGAAGTTATAGGCATCTTAATAATGTTATCTGCTTGTATATATCCCGCTACTTATAGAAGAGAGCGTAATGAGATCAAATAAAAGAGCCATACTGATTGAGGGGGCAATTGGAAAGCTATTGGTTAAGCTGACCATACCAATGGTTTTTGGAATGATCAGCATGGTTATTTTCAATCTTGTGGACACCTTATTTGTAGGACGGCTGGGAACAAAAGAGCTGGCAGCGCTGAGTTTTACTTTCCCGGTTGTTCTAGTTATCCATAGTCTTGCTTTGGGGCTGGGAATAGGAGCCTCTGCGGTTATTTCCCGTGCTATAGGAGAAGGGAACCACCATAAAGTGCAACGTCTGACTACAGATGGACTTGGGCTAGCTGTTATAATAGTAGCATTTTTTGTAATAATTGGACTTTTTACAATTGAACCTTTATTCCGTTTGCTTGGAGCCACACCAGAATTGTTGCCATTAATTAAGGATTATATGAAGATCTGGTATTTTGGGATGTTGTTTGTTATTTTTCCAATGATTGGAAATAATGCTATTCGGGCAACGGGTGATACAAAGACACCTGCAATTATCATGATGTTTGCAGCTCTTATTAATACAATTTTGGATCCCATTCTTATCTTTGGGTTAGGACCTTTTCCCAGACTCGAGATAGCAGGTGCTGCTATTGCAACAGTCATTAGCAGGGCGATCACCTTTATTGTTGCTTTATATGTTCTTTCTCATAGAGAAAAAATGATCACTCTGGCAAAGACGACAGCTAAGTCTGTTTTTGATTCGTGGAGACAGATCCTTTATATTGGTTTACCGACTGCAGGGACAAGGATGATCATCCCGATAGGTATAGGGGTCATTACAAGGCTTATCGCATCTTATGGTGCAGAACCGGTTGCAGCTTTTGGTGTGTCTTCTCGTATTGAATTCTTTGCTGTATCAGTTATTGCGGCGCTATCGGCTGTTCTCGCTCCTTTCGTAGGTCAGAATTGGGGAGCATCAAAATACGATCGTGTAAAAACAGGATTGAAATGTAGCAAACAATTTTCAATAGGATGGGGTTTCGCCGTTTTTGTTTTGTTGGCAGTATTTGCCAGACCAATCGCTGCTATTTTTAGTGAGAATTCAATAGTTATCTCAACAATTGTTGTCTATCTCAGAATAGTACCATTTGGATACGGATTGTATGGAGTTCTAATGCTTTCGACTTCTGTTTTAAACGTTCTCAACAAACCTATCCACGCAACAATATTAACAGTTACGCAGATGTTTCTTCTATATATCCCGATGGCTTTTATAGGGTCGTATTTTTTTGGGATACAAGGGATCTTCATTGCCCTGGCATTATCCTATTTTGTATCTGGAATTGTGGCTCATATTGTGCAGGGCAAAATCATGGCAATAGAAGAAAGGATAATGTAAATTTTTTTATTAAATTTGGATATTGAAATATAGTTTTAGATTTTTTTGATGATGTAATTTTTTATAGGGGAGATAAAGTAGATGATTCAGGTATACACGGGCAACGGCAAAGGTAAAACGACGGCTGCGTTAGGATTGGCTTTTCGAGCTGCTGGTCATGGTTTTAATGTAATAATGATTCAATTTATGAAGGGAAAGATCAATTACGGCGAGCTTGAATCGGCAAAGCTGTTGTCTAATTTTAGTATTGAACAATATGGCAGACCTGATTTTGTTAATCCTGAGAAGCCGGATAAAATAGACATAGACCTGGCAAAGCAGGCAATGGAACGATCCAGGGAAGTTATTAATAGCCAGAAGTTTGATATGGTTATTCTCGATGAGATAAACGTTGCAGTTTCGTATGGATTAATTCAGGTTGATGATGTTATTGAGTTAATTAAAAGTACACCGAATAAAATGGAGCTTATACTTACTGGACGTGGTATGCCTCAGGAGCTGGAAGGATACGTGGATTTGATTAGTGAAGTGCGTGAGGTTAAGCATTATTTTCAAAAAGGTATACCTGCAAGAGAGGGAATTGAGCATTAGAAGATCTTTTAGATTAACAAGAGAACTTAGAGAACAGGGGTTTATTAGATATGTAATAGATTTCTTTCCAAAGGTTATTGGCTCTTCGTAAAATATTAGGTGTAATGAGAAATTACTTCCAATACGGGAAGGTGTGTGATGATAAGAACATTTGATGATATTTATAGGACAGTTGAAAGGTTACCGAAGAGAACTCTATCGGTTGCGATGGCAGAAGATTCAAATTTATTGGGAGCAATAAAGATAGTTGAAGAAAAGGGTATCGCTAAAGCCCTACTGGTAGGAAATCCAGAAAAAATAAGAGAGACTTCAAGGGAAATAGATTTTTCAGTTAAGAACGATAAAATAGTGCCTGCTGAATCGCCTGAAGAGGCGGCGGCTATTGCTGTAGAATTAATACAATTACAGAAAGCAGACATTTTAATGAAAGGGCATATATCAACACCTGTGTTGATGAAGGCTGTTTTTAACAAAGAAAAGGGACTGCGAACGGGAAATGTGCTCAGTCATGTTGCTGTTGCAGAGGTTCCAACATATCCAAGGTTGATTTTACTCAGTGATGGTGGAATTAATATTACTCCTGATCTGGAAAGTAAAAAATTGATCTTATTAAATTTAATAGCCGTAGCAAATAGTTTAGGGATTGAATCTCCACATATCGCAGCACTTTGTCCAATTGAGAAAGTGAATCCGAAGATTCAGGAAACAGTTGATGCGGCAGAGATTCAAGAAATGGCTGAGAAGGGTGAATTTGGTAACATTATCCTTGAAGGACCTATTGCGATGGACGTGGCGCTTTCGGCGAAAGCGGCAGAACTGAAGGGTATAAAGAGCCGAATTGCCGGCAAAACGGATGCTTTTTTAGTTCCGAATATTACCAGCGGAAATGCGGTTATCAAGGTTTTGATGTTTTTAGCAAATGCAAAAGTTGGCGGTTTGGTGATTGGAGCAAAGGTTCCGATTATTTTGCTTTCACGATCCGATAAATCGGAAGAAAAGCTTAATTCAATTGCATTATCAATTCTGGTGAGTGACTATCATAATAGAGCAAATTAGAATTATTATATTTTCAGAAAATGTTATAAAGATATTTCAATCCTTGCTCCAAAAGCCACTGCATTTTTTAGAGAAGGATCATATCCTGGATTGATAATATATTGTACATCTGGTTGTATAGAGCACCAATTGTTAATTTGAGCTCGATAGGACAATTCCAGGACAACTTCCCAATTATCATAGATTTTCCCTTCCTTTAACCCCGCTTTTTTAAATTTCGCGCTATTATGGGCTGCTGCTACTGCAAATCCTATTTGATCATGGCTATGTTTTGGAAATATTCCTGAATACACAACTCCACCGCCCAAATAGGTATCAATTCGATTTGTTTTTTTGTCTGAAATCCCAGTGCGATAGAATACACTTAGATTTTTTGCCGGATTATTATTCTTAGAGAAAATAACTTTTTCTCCTAAAGCATAAATTCCCCAGCTTCCATTGTGTCGTATTGGATTTCCTGCTTCATCGCAGTCTAAAAGATCATTAAAATCAGTTGTGTAGTACCACCCACCAATTGCAATCTTACTGTAGTTATGATTAGGTATTTCAACAATTGGTGTACATTGATGTCTCTTCCGTTCTATTGATTTATGATGGAATTTTCTATGTCTATAAAATCCAATTCGTCGGCACCGCCTTTTCTTACGATTGAAAGTTGGTGGAAAGTACTTCAATTTTTCTTCGACTTTTATGAAAGCAATTTCCGATGTTAACAGTGCTCCGTCTTCTTTTTTAATAATACATCCTGTACCTTCGGGATTTTCAGGGTCACCGGGGACACCATCCAGAATCGCAGCTTGAATATATAAATGTTCAAAAAGTTTTGTTTTAATTCGCAAGGCTAAATCAGGATAGGGAAATGTCGGCGCCCCATTTTTCCCACTCTGTGAAAACTCTGGCCCCATGCCGTATGAGCTATTAATAAATAGACCGGCAGTTTCGATTAAATCGAACTCAGAATTCAGGTCGTAAATTCCCATTAAAATAGATAGTCTGTTATTCCCTAAATTTTTCTGAACCCACGTTTCGTGAATTTTCCAGGTATTGCAAGCTGCAATGTTGCTAACCCCCTGAAAATCACCCACAAGATTAGTCGGGTTCCCGCCATTAATACCTATTATGTCAATACAGAATGTGGCATTTTTCCAATGGACTAAATCATCAAGATTAATAGTAAGCATTAGGTCTACCAAATCAAGGTATTCTGTATCACGTCTAATACCACCTTGTAAATTTGAAAATATTTCACCTGTATAAATGGCATTGAAGTCAATTCCTTTATTTAGAAGTGCAGATCGAAGATTTTTCCAATCTCGTTTAAGATCTCTTTTTTCCTGATCTACTACTGAAGTTTGTGCCTTAGCATTAGTCTTTGGGAAGGGGCATAAATGAATAATAATGAGAAAAACAGCTAATCCTTTAACACCCTTTTTAATTTTGTAATTTAGCATTTTAACTATCAGCTCCTTTTGTAAATAAGAATATTCCTGTTTATCTCTCTAAATAAATCCTTCATTTTCTACCTCTGCAATTAATTTTTTCTCTGAGCCCCTTGTTTTCTCAAAAGAAAGTACACTTTCAGGTTTTAAAATACGATGTATTTCAGATAAAGCGTTTCCTAATCCGCCAGCAATGTAGCGAAGACCAAAAAAGAAGGCAAGGTCAATACTTCGGTCCGGTAGTCCGGTGTCAGATGCATTTGTAAGAATAGGCTTAACATTCTTTATTCCCTCTTTCTCGATCTTCTCCTTGACTTTTTTAATTGTAATTGGATGTACATCGGTCTCGTATATGGCTTGTGGCGGATTTAGAAGCACAAACGTTTCAACTTGTAATTACGTTTGTTAAAGGTTAATATATTCAAATTTAGTACTTTACCCGCCATAAGCTATATACAGTGTTGTGCCCAGTAACTATTCATTAATATATCCTAATTGCTTCAAAAAATCTTTTCTTGCTTTTGACGCTTCTATTGAATAAGGAGGACGTAACCAAGGCACATGTCCAGCCCCTTCTAGTACCTTGAATTCACATATATTTCCAGCAGCTCGCATTTTAGTCACAAATGTCTCGGCTTCTTTTATCGGAATACCTCTGTCATTTGAACCATGTATCACTAAACATGGTGGAGCATTGGGTTTTACTATATTAATGCCTGAAATCTTTGCTAAACTACTTTTATCTTTGACAGGTCCAAATTTGTTTGTTTGATCATATCCCGATGCATTTAAAATCATTGCATTGGGTTTTGAACTAATTGTTAAGTCTTCATATGGTTCATCCAGACTATCCAAAAGTGCAGTTGTAATTATTAATGCAGCACCTGCTGAATTTCCTGAAGCTATTATCTTATTTTCATCCACATGAAACTCATTGGCGTTTTTTCTTAACCATCGTATAAAAGATTTAGCATCTGAGATTTCTTCGAACGGCATCACCCCATGTCGGTCATATATGCGATATTCAACTGCAATTGAGATAAACCCATCTTTATTATAGCCAAAATGCCAGTCGGGTTTACCTGAAGAAAAACCGCCACCATGAAAATATACTATAGCTGGCCTTTTTTCATAAGCTTCAATGTCTTTAGGAATAAAGATATGCGCATCAAGCTTAAATCCATCTATTTCTTTGTAGGTTTTTATAAGATGTCCTTGTCTTTTGGTTAGTTCCGCTTGATAGTAATCATTGATTTCTTTCCTGTAGACTTTATTTGTACAATAATTGTTAAACTCTTCAACAATCTTATCCAGGTTTTTAACACCAAAATTGTCTATGTGGTCATTTAGGTAATAATGTAGCCAATAATCTCGTATTGTTTCATTTCTGAAAGATTTTATAATTGACTTTTGATATGCAGTAATCCACTGGTTATCTGAGTTTCTAAGGCTTTTGTCATATACAATAGATTCTATTACTTTCAAGCGTAAGATACTTTTCATTAAACGATAATAATTCTCAATCCTTAAAAGGTCTTTATCATTCTGATTAAATTCTTCATTATACTTATATCTATCTCGAAAACTTAATTGATACTCAAGACTTACATAATCGTAATAAATAGAAGGATAAATGTAAATTAATCTATCAAAACCGAAATTGACAGATAATCTGCAATATTTAATAAACCAGGGATTAAGTCGATTTTGATTTTCTTTAATAAATTTTTCTATTGGATTAACCAACTGTCCTCTAAGTTCATTTACTTTTTCAAAATACTTGTCCTCTGACAATGAAGAAAATTCATTCCATTTTGTATTAAAATAATTGTCAATCTGAACTCCAGTAGTTGCTATGTCAACGAGAAATTGTTGAATAAATGCAGTCTTACCTTTAAAAAGAATTGTTTCGTAAAAATCCGGTTCGCTAAATACTATTCTGATTGTATCATTTGGCTGGACAAATAATTCTGTTTCGTTTCTATTGTATTTTAAAGTGTATACAACGGGTTCAGAAATATTTAATAGAAAAACAAAATTGCCTAAAGAGTCAATCTTTGAACTAAATTTCCCTAGTTGTATTTCATTAATAGAATGTTTTTTTGCTATTCCATTAATCACTACATTATTCTGAGAATAAGAGTTTTGAATAACAAAAAGATTAATAAGTAGTAACAATGGGAGTGTTTTCATATTTGTCCTTTTGTTTATTATTTAACACTGTTTTCGTGTTATTGGGTACAACGTTCCCAGCATAAAAGAAGTTTTTGCGAAGCAAAAATTTGGGTGAGCTCCGATGAATATCGGGACGAACCTTTTATGCTGTGTTGTGCGAAGTCAACCATTACTATTCCTCTTTTAGCTTACGCTTCATTCAGTCCAACCATTTTAACTATCCTTTTCCTTTGTAAATAAGAAAATCTTCGCCTTTCTCCCTGAATAAATTAGTCCTCCCTTTTCTACCTCCTCAATTATTTTTTTCTCTGACCCCCTGGTTTTCTCAAAAGAAAGTACACCTTCAGGTTTTAAAATACGATGTATTTCAGATATTACATTTTCAAGTCCGTCGGCGATGTAACGAAGACCAAAAAGAAAGACAAGGTCAATGCTTCGGTCTGGTAGGCCGGTATTAGATGCATTTGCAAGAATGAGTGTAACATTTTTTACTTCCTCTCTCTCAATTTTCTCTTTGACTTTTTCTATTGCAAGCGGATGGGTATCAATAGCATAAACAATTCCTTCTTCTCCCACAATATTTGCAGCAGGAATTGTAAAAAATCCAGGACCACATCCAACCTCCAGTACTTTTTGCCCTGATTTCAATCCAGCTCTATTTAGAATTTTGTATGGATTTCTAAAAATTGGGAGAAGTGGGTTATCATGCATAAAAACTATTGTCTTAAAAACAAATTTCGAGTGATGATATCTTTTTTTAATTTTATCACTCATTTTTGTATCCACTTTCTAATCCCTTGTTACTTTACATAACGAAGATTTTAACCCAGTCGAACCAGTAATCGGATCATAAGCCTTATGATCTGTTAGAATATTGCAATTGCTCTCATCAAAGCCATGGTACAAATGAACCACCCGTGGATCAATACTTTTTGTAACTTTTGCAAATGACCTGATATTACCTCTAAGCGATTCGACCCTAACAATGTCACCATCTTTTATTCCAAGTTTTTTCGCTGCAACTGGATTAATTTCCAATAAATTCTTCGGCATTAGTTCACGAAGTTCAGGAATGTTGCGCATCATAGAGTGGGTGTACATTTTTAATTTTGACCCAGCAATCAATATCAAGGGATACTCTTTGGCTAAGTCAGGACATGAAACAGGGCTTTCGGCAGGTTCTCTATATACGGGCAAGGGATCGTAGCCCAGTTTTTCTAATTGTTCCGAATAAATTTCTACTTTCTTGGATGGCGTCAGAAAACCTTTTAAGAACCCGTCATATTTTTTGTACATATCAGGATAATTCCGAAACATTGTCAATTTGAGTGCTCCACGAATGACACCGCCAAAAAATCCACTAAATTTTTTATAGAGTATAGAGGGAATTGGGATAACTATTCCTTCTGGATTGGCTGTTAGCTCATCACAAGTGATACCAAACGGTTCTAACTCGTAGTCAATGGCTTCTTCCCTGGTTTTCCATGGGAAATATTCTTCATATCCCATCTTTTTTCCCAGCTCACAAATAATTTTCCAATCAGACCATGATTCGTATAACGGTTCAACAACCTTTGGGCTAAGCATAATCCTTGAAGGAACATTCCATCCATGATCAGCATGAGTATCATAAGTTACATAACGAGATTGTTCGAGAAAAGTACACGCTGGAAGGACAATATCCGCTAATTTAGAAGTTGGCGTCA
>DAOUYY010000089.1 GCA_030665885.1 Fidelibacterota bacterium | reverse complement strand
ATAATATATGTCGAAGCAATACCCCAGCCCACATATATACTCATTTTAAAAACAACCAGTGCAAAATAACTTGGTATTACAAGTATAAAAAAGGATATAAAGAAGAGCATTACCATAACGAAACGTGTATCTCCTGCGCCTTTTATTGCAGCAGCGAAAATTATATTGAGTGTATCGAATATCGAGTAAATAGCTACAAAGCGAAGAAGTATGATTGTAATGTCGCGAATGGGGGCAAAACTGCCTGGATCTGAGTGCGAGGCAAATAGTTTTAAGTAGATTCCCGGGACAAGTATATATGAAGAGGCTAATATTGCCATATAGAGAAAAGTCAGGTAAAAGCCGGAATATGCGCTTCGTTCGGCAAGATCTGGTCTATTATTTCCAAGGTGCTGTCCGACTAAGACTGAAACCGCAATTCCAAAACCTATCATTGGCATAAAAGCCAGATTATTTATATTAAAAGCAATACTTGTTGCAGCAATTGAAGTTGTGCCTAATCGTCCCATTAGAAGTAAAAAGGTAGCAAATCCTGCGATATCGAGGAAAAATTTAACCCCATTTGGAAAACCGAAACGAAAAAGGCGTGAAAATAATTTTTTATTGAATTTTAAACCCCGAAAAATATTGAACCGCCGATTATAGGATGGTCGGGAAATCAGGATCAAGTATATAGTAAGGGAAAAACATGCAGACAGTACTGTTGCTATTGCCGCGCCTTTAACTCCCAGTTCAGGAAAACCGAACTTTCCAAAAATCAACGTATAATCCATTATTAAATTCACAGCAGTTGCCAGGATATTTACCCACATGATGGGCCACGCTCTGCCTCTTCCCGCAAAGAATCCGGAAAGTGAAGATGAAGCAATGGCTGGGAAAGCACCAAGACAAAGGTATTTAAAATAGATTATTTCATATTGTAGAACCAAACCTTTGTGCCCAACAAATCTAAAAATTGGTTCAGCTAATGGAATCATAAGAAAAAGGGTCAAGCCTCCTATGATCGCAATGTAAATACCTTGCCATACGATTGGTCCTACGTTTTTGTATTTTTTTGAACCAAAATATTGAGCAACAAAAGTGTTGACGTAGCTGGCTGTTCCTATGAATAAACTCATAATAGTAAAATTTAGCATACCGGATGGCATTGCTGCTGCGATGGCTTCCGGTGAATACCATGTAAGAAACATTCTATCGACGAAATGCTGAATAGACCAGGCACCGGTGCTTAGAATTAATGGTATAGCGATTTTGAGTAAATCTTTAAAGCCGCCTTTACGGTACCAACGATTCGATATAAATAATGCAATTTTTTTTAACACTATTCTCTACTTTATGTTAGTCAATTCCTGATAGTAAATATTTTTAAATGTTCTTTTAAATAACAGTTAAGTGACTATCAAAGTGCGGCGAAAACCTACACTAATAGTACTAAAAAGTCAAAAGGTTAATTCTTTTAGTTTTATAGTTTTTAGACGCCGAATACCTGTTATAGTTGAGTTGTGTACTTGATAAGTTAGTAATTTGTTACAGCTAATTTATAGTGGAATGAATTACCTTTGTCTGTTTAGAAAAATCCGCAAATATAAAAGATATCACTAAGAGTAAAGTGGCTTTAGCCAGGACTGCCTTCTAATTTGCCTTTGCCTTCTTTGTGATAAGTTTTAGCCAGCTATTTTGGGTATAAACAATTCCTGTTTTTGGAAAACTGGTTTAAGTATATTTAGTCCAAAAGTTGGTGCTTTTAATGTTTGATTTCAATATAAATGAATTGTAATTTCAGTGTGTTGATAACAATATTTTGATTAAATATTTGAAGATGAATGATAGGAAACAAAATATAATATTCCTTCTCAGTAAATGGATTCAGATAATAAAGATTGGTGAGGAAGGGAAAAACCTTGTAATTGAGGGATATATTCTGCCGGGATATTCTTTGAAGGAAATTGAGAAACATCTAAAAGGTAAAATTAGGTCAATCAGAAAAATTTCTTCAAATGGCAGAGATTTATTCTATATTAAATCTGTAAAAGAGCGGATAAAAATTCCCAGAATAAATCTCATTTTATTTATAGCGACAATTTTTACAACATTATCTGCCGGGGCACTTATGGAGGGTGTTAATTTGCTCGAAAACCCTCTGTTGATCATAAAGGGAGTGCCTTTTTCTTTAACATTGATGCTTATACTTGGAATCCATGAATTGGGTCATTTTACTTTCGCAAGAAAACATAAAGTTGATGCAACTTTACCGTATTTCATTCCGGCTCCTACTTTTATTGGGACTTTTGGAGCATTTATCAAAATGCGATCTCCAATAAGAAAGCGTTTAGCGCTGGTTGAGATTGGAGCCGCAGGACCAATTGCGGGGTTCATTGTAGCATTAGTTGCTCTTTTTATAGGGCTTTCGCTATCGGATATTATTGAGAATACAGGAGAAGTAGGAATACAGTTAGGAGATTCTCTGATAACAAAAATTGCTACTTCTATAATCTATCCCGGCTTACCAGAAAATATGGAACTGTTGCTACATCCGGTGGGTTTTGCTGCCTGGATTGGGATGCTGGTAACAATGTTAAATCTGTTACCAATCGGTCAGCTTGATGGTGGACATATATCTTATGCGCTTTTAGGAAAATGGTCTTCAAAGATAGCATGGGGTGTATTGGGTGTGGTTATTTTATTAGGTATTTTTTCTTTTAATTGGATAATATGGGCGTTGCTTGTTTTTTTCTTGATAAGGGTAAAGCATCCACCTATTTTAGATGATTATACTCCACTCACAAGGAGAGAATTAGTAATTGGATTAATTGCTTTATTAATTTTTATTTTAACATTCATACCAGTTCCATTTCATGTATGACCCTAAAAACGCAAAAACTATCAGTTCACGAAGATATCAGTATCATTTTATTTATATTACAGTTTTCAAAACTTGTCCCGAAAAATGCATATGGTTTCACCCTAAAGAAAATAATTATCATTTATTTCATGTGCATTGGATTGAGTTGCTACATTTTTCGGGATATAATTAGTTTCAGATGAAAAGAATTCTACAATCACTTAAGGGATATTTCCAAAAAATATTTAGCAATAAGCGAATTAAGGTGCTATTGCCTTATTTGCTTATTATTTGTGTTATCGTGATTTCTCTCCTTTCTTTTACAATTTTGCTATTATCCCACCCGATAAAATTAGAAGATTCTCAAAAAGAAATAGTTATTCCAAAAGGTTCATCACTTCTGAAGATTGCTGATATTCTTGAGAAGCGAAAGATTGTTGACAATAAAAGAACATTTGTATTAGCTACAAAACTAATGCTGAAAGGTAAATCGCTTAAAGCAGGGAGTTTTTATTTAAATAATGTTAAGGGCTATAGAAGCCTGATTAGCACTTTATCAAATTCACAGCAGCATTCCTTCAGGATTACTATTCCCGAGGGATACCAATCGAAAGAGATTGCTCAATTACTTTCCTCGCAACTGAATTGTTCATACGATGATTTCATGGAAAAGGTTAAAGATGAAAGATTTGCTGAACAGCTGGGAATAGAATCTCCAGATCTTGAAGGATACCTTTTTCCTGATACTTATCATTTTAGCGAAAGTGATTCTGTTGAAGTGATTATCGGGAAGATGGTTTTCCATTTTATTGAGATGATAAATGATTCTATCCGGGAAGGAATAGAAAAATCTGGTAAAAATCTTCATGAAGTTTTGACTTTAGCTTCCATTGTAGAAGGTGAATGCATAGTTGATGAAGAACGTCCATTGGTTGCTTCTGTCTATATTAACAGATTAAAAAAGGGCATACGCTTGGAATCAGATCCAACTATTCAATATATTATTCCTGACAGTCCCCGAAGATTATTGAACAAAGACCTTAATATCCGTTCACCATATAATACATATAGGTACAGGGGTTTACCACCAGGACCTATTAATAATCCGGGAATTAAATCTATAGTTGCTGCTGTCTGGCCGGCGGAAACAGATTATCTTTATATGGTTGCTAACGGTGATGGAACTCATACATTTACGAATAATTATAGCGATTTCCTTCGAGCGAAACGTAAATTTCAAAAGTTAAGAAGAAGGGTTGCTTCCGAGTTAAAAAAGGAGAAAAACAATTGAATTCTATAGCCGGTTTAAATCCTGAACAGCGTAAGGCGGTTGAATTTATTGATAACCCTTCTCTTATCTTTGCAGGAGCAGGCAGTGGGAAGACGAAAGTACTAACTCACAAAATTGCTTATCTGATTGAAAAAAAGATTGTAGCACCAAGGAACATACTTGCAGTTACTTTTACTAATAAAGCAGCAAAAGAACTGCGTTCCAGAGTAGAAAATTTTATTGGGAAGAAAGTTCATTCCATTAATATCGGGACATTTCACTCAATATGTGCAAAAATTTTGCGCAGTGAAATTTCACATTTGAAGTACTCTCGACACTTTACGATTTACGACGAAAAAGATCAATTATTGTTGTTAAAGAGAGTTATAAATGAATATTCAATTATATTAGATGGTGTACAGCCGAAATCTATTCTTTCAAAGATTTCTTTGTTAAAGAATAAGATGATTGAACCTGAAGATTTTAAACCAAGAGATTGGGTGTTAGTGGATAAACAGGTGAAAATATTGTATCCACTGTACCAAAGAAATTTAAAAAAAGCCGAAGCAGTAGATTTTGATGATTTACTCATTTTACCACTGAAGATATTTGAAAAATTTCCTGAGATTCTTCAAAAATATAGGAAGCGATTTCAGTACATACTTGTTGATGAATATCAGGATACAAATCGTCCTCAGTTTCTTCTGATATTCAAACTTGGGAGTGAACATAAAAATGTTTGTGTTGTTGGTGATGATGATCAGAGCATTTATGGTTGGCGTGGAGCAGATGTAGAAAACATTTTAAAATTCGATAGTGTATTTCCCAATTGTAAAATTTTCAAACTTGAACAAAACTATCGTTCTACAAACAATATTCTTAAAGCTGCTTCTTCAGTTGTTAGCAATAATATTAGCAGGGCTGATAAAAATCTATGGTCAGAAAAAAAAGATGGTGCTCTTTTAGTTAAAATTGTTGCTGATAGTGAATATGATGAAGCTGCTCGTATTGCATCGCATATACGATATGAAATATTACACTCTAAAAGAAACTTCAAGGATTTTACTATTCTTTATAGAACTAATGCTCAGAGTAGGGTACTTGAAGAAATTTTACGCAGAAATAACATTGTTTATATAATTGTTGGTGGAGTTAAATTTTATGAACGAAAAGAAGTAAAAGATATTTTAGCATTTCTACATATTTTTTCAAATCCGAAAGATGATATTAGTTTAATCCGAATAATTAATACTCCACCACGAGGTATAGGAAAATCAACACAGAATGTTTTGGATAGGTTTGCAAAATCTAAAAATATATCAATATTTGAAACATTAGCGTATATCGATTTTTTAGGTCTGGGTACAAGAGCTACTAATGCAGTAAAAAATTTTTATCAATTGATACAACACTCCCAGGATTTAAGAAAAGCTGTCTCATTTGAAGAGTGGTCAAGGGTTATTGTAGATGAGCTGGGAATTCGTCGCCATTATAAAGAAATTGGGGGAGAAGAAGCAAGGCAGAGGTTGGCAAACGTTGACGAATTACTGAACGACATTTCGGATTTTTGCGAAAATACCGAAAAGCCAACTTTAGAAGCTTACTTGGAGATTGTATCGCTTAGCACTGATATTGATGTTTGGGAAGATCAAAAGAATGCTGTTTCTTTAATGACGTTGCATAGCGCAAAAGGTCTTGAATTTCCTGTTGTATTTATATGTGGATTAAACCAGGGTCTGCTTCCGCTACAACGTGATTTATCTGAAAAACATGAAGATGAAAAACAAATTGAAGAAGAGAGACGCCTCTTTTACGTCGGTATGACAAGGGCAAAAGAAAAAGTTTTTCTTTCAACTGCTCTGAGAAGGGGAATAGCAGGTGAAATTAAGTGTTTACCGGAATCCATTTTTATTAAGGAGATTCCTGAAAACCTTATCAAGAGTAGTCATTTCCTTGAAGGTGTTATATCTTCAAAAAGAGCTATAAGAAAGATTAAAAGGACACTTGATATTGGAAAAAGAGAAGTGACTCAAGGAGTAACACAAACAAGAAAACCTAAACCCGGTCTATTGGTTTCTCATAAAATTTTTGGACTTGGTAAGATATTAGAAATTGACGGAGCTGGGAAAAATGCAAAATTAAGAATATATTTTAAAGATTTTGGTAAGAAGACAATTATTGCGAGATTTGTGCAGGTTTCAGGGTGATAATATACTAATCACATAACATAAAGATGGAAGAATCAATTTTTTATTTCACTTCGGAAGTTGCTTTTTCTTTTGTTCTGCAACATAAATAGAAGGAATTCAATTTAAAGTTTATCGGGATCGGATTCAAAGCCCGTCTGATTAATATCAATAACCTCACCCGTTTTACCATCTAGTTCGAATACTTTCCAGTAATTTCCCTGTGTTCCTCTGGGAATACGGTATTTTTTTAGCAGTTTATCACCATTATATATTCTGACTTCAACATTTCCCTGGGACATTGCATCGCCGGAAGTCTCATTTCTGCCACTATAATTATGAATAGTATATGTATATTCTCCGGGGTTGATACCACGTATAGTAATAGTTTCAGGTCCATAAGAATTTCTATCATCGCGGTCTAAATATTTTTTACCTTTTATTAAAGTTCTTCGGTTCCAGTAGATATGGAAGTCTTCATGACCGGGATTAGGACCTTTCAAATGAGCATCCAAATCAATAGGAAATCGTCCCCAGGTAAGAATTATTCTATAATTGATGTTAGGAATTATTTTAGTTAACACGGCTTGAATAGATCTTGGGAAATCGTGTATGACATCAACATCGAATTTATCCGAGATATATGATTTTTTTCCGATATATACTATGTATCTGCCGGGATCTACAGTGATAACAAATTCCCCATTTTTATTACTTATTGCTCTTCCTGCAGTTTCTCGAGTATCTCTATTTTTGACAATAATTAGGGCACTATCGAGCGGATTACCTGTAACGGCGTCAATTATGCTTCCATGTATTGCACGGAGGTGGTCGTAAAATTTATTAACTTCGATTGGTTTTTTTGTTGAGCCGTCGATTTCTAAAGGAAGCCAGACAAGACCGTGTAGATTAGGACTTAAATTAATGGTTTTAATTAGATTACCATTGTCAAAGATTTCAACTTTAGCATTTGAATTTGAGAAGATAGAAAATTTCTCATCATCAAAGAAATCTGTATCACCGAAGCCTTCTTCAACAAATTTACTTTTCACCCAAAGCTGGTAGGTACCCGGACTGAATTTTCGTATAGTGAAGGTTTCCAGTGTTATTGAAGGTTCTGGGGGAACATCTCCAGTTGAAAAAACATATTTATTTGAAGTTTCACCGGGAACACTTCCGGAAAGAGGTGTTCCAACGCCAGTTTCAACATTGGGAACAATTAAAACTGCTTCAAGTTCAGATCCAAAAGTCGACCAACTTAGTACAATGCGATAATCCTCCAAAGGGGTAAGCGGGTCACCGAACGCTGTACTAAATGTGAGCAGCTGGATTATTAAATAAACCGGTAATAAAAGTGAGATAATGTTTTTTCTTTTCATACTGTCACCAAATGTGTGTCAATTTTCGATACAGGAAATTAGACCAACTTAATTTCCGATAGTTGTCTAATTTTAAAAATATGTTCTAATCTCTCTGTATTTTTTTAAAAAAGCGAAATTACTGAGACTGTATTTTAATGCTTTTATTTCCCTATTAATTTCTCCCAAAGAAAAACGGGTTTGGACTCGGGAATAATTATATCAATAAACCGATTTAATTGTACTGCCACTGATTGATTAAAGTAGGCTGATCCCATAAATTTCTTGCATAATATACAAGTATAATTTACATTTAGACGGTTATTTGTAAAGTACGGTTACATAATGTATAAACGACCTTTTTGGATAAAACAAATTAAAAAAGCCTGGGAAAAACGTCCTATTGCATGGCTGTCAGGGGTACGTAGAGTTGGAAAAACTACACTGGTACAAATGTTTCAGAATGCAATCTATCTGAATTGCGATTTACCATCAGTTGTCCGCAGACTGGAAGACCCCGAAACATTTTATGATGGTCTTGATAAGAATTCGATTGTGATTTTTGATGAAGTACACCGAATTAGTGATCCGAGCCGTCTGCTGAAAATTGGAGCAGATGTTTATCCTCATCTCAGGATTCTTGCTACAGGTTCATCTACTTTATCAGCAACGAAAAAATTCCGGGATTCATTAACGGGCCGCAAAAAGGAAATCTATTTACCTCCTGTTTTATATAGTGAATGTTCAGATGTGTTTAATATCAAGGACATGGATCACCGCTTTCTATTTGGAGGTCTTCCCGAATCTTTACTTTCTGATAATAAAGATACCTCTTTCTTTTCTGAATGGATAGATAGTTTTTATGCTCGCGATATTCAAGAACTTTTTGGTATCAGGAATCGAATAGGGTTTATCAAACTTCTTCATCTTTTACTGCGGCAGACTGGTGGTATGGTCGATTATTCTGATTTAGCAAAATTGAGTGATTTAAGCCGTCCGACGGTAAAGGCACATATAGAAGCGATGAGTATTGCACATGCCGTATTCCTGCTGTCGCCATATTTTGGTGGTGGGCGAAGGGAAATCACACGCCGTCCTAAATGCTATGCTTTTGACACAGGGTTTATCACATTTATTAAGGGTTGGGAAAAAATCCGTGAGGAAGACAGAGGTCTTCTATGGGAACATCTTGTGCTAGATACATTAAGAACCTTTATAAATGACAATGATCTTTATTATTGGCGGAATAAGTCTGGCTGGGAAATTGATTTTATTATCAGGGGGACAGAAAATAATATTCATGCAATAGAATGCAAGATTTCTCCTGAGGCATTCAATCCGAAATCTCTTCATTTATTCCGTTCTCAATATCCTTATGGGAACAATTATGTAATATGTCCAAATATTAAAACAAACTACAAGTTGAGAGATAAAAATCTTATTATTAATTACTGTTCATTGGATAATTTTCCGATATATTTTCACTTTAATCACGGATTGCATCTGTCAAGTGCCGGACAAGCAGGATAAATGAAAAGCAGTGTTAATAAGAATCCTGTCCAATTAAAGATGTTATTAACACCTCGATTTATCGAGGTGGGAGTTGAGATAAATAAATTGGGCATAATTAAAGTTTTTCTCATAAATTTGGCTGGCATTTTGTTTGCCGCTGTTTATTACGATTTATTAGGAGAACTGAGTAGATGAGACTTCAGACATTTAAAAAAGGAATACATCCGGCTGAGTTTAAATCACTTTGTGAAAGTAAAAGTATAGAAATACTTCCTCTTCCAAAGGAAGTATTTATTCCGTTAAATCAGCATATTGGCGCACCTTGTAAATCTGTTGTTGAGAGAAATACGGAGGTTAAAACGGGGCAGATGATAGGCGCAAGCAGCGGTTTTGTTTCAAGTACAATTCACGCT
>DAOUYY010000159.1 GCA_030665885.1 Fidelibacterota bacterium | reverse complement strand
CCTTATTTTACTTCTCCTGTCTAAATGCTCAAATTCATGAAACCATACCAACAACACACTGGGTTTATGAATCTATAGAAAAATTACAGGTTTATGGATTTTTCAGAACACTTGATCAGGGATGCCAACCATATACTCGTTTTCAAATTGTAAAGGTATTGTTGAGTGATTTGGAGAAGAATCAGGTAATTAACAAATTTGCGATAATTGAGATTGATCGAATTAAAAATGAATTGCTTCCGGAAATAAAATATTTGCAGCAGAAAGATATAAATGGATCAAAATCGTCAATAAAGGTTGGTTTTACTTTAGGTAATTTCGCAAAATATAAGGAGAATTCAAAAAATTATAGTTTCTTCAGGTTAAAAGGCGTTTTATCTTTTTATGAAAACTTTACACTTAAATATTCGGCTTATTTGGATCAAAGATTTAAAGATGATCCGTTTTTTACTGGTTATGAATGGAGTGGATTTCAAGGCTATCAGGAGCAGATGTATATTAGTTATTTTACAAGCCATATCGATTTTAAATTTGGACGTGATTATGTGAAGTGGGGATATGGGAAGGGTGGACGGTTATTCATTTCGGACAACTCTCGTCCTTTTGACATGTTAAGTCTTAAATTAAAATCCAAATTTATTTCTCTTCAGACAATAATCTCTCAACTTGATGAAATGTATAGTGCGGAACGATATATAACTGCTATTCGTTTTGAATTGAATCCAGCTAAGAATATTTATTTAGGTGTTGGTCAATCTGCTTTATATGGTGGTGAACATCAATCGCTCGATTTTACCTTATCGAATCCACTGGCGTTTTATTCTTTCACTCAAGATAATGATTCTAAACCGTTAAATGGGATGATATATTTCGATGCTGCCTGGTATCTGAAAAACAGATATAAATTCTATGGAGAATTTCTTATCGATGATTATCAGGTAGATAATGAAGTAAAAGGTGATTTAGAACCTAATGGACTTGCTTTTATCGTAGGATTAGAAGTAGTTGATCTTTATGATTCTCATGCTTTTATTGAATTTGCACAAGCACGTAATAGAACTTATAATGTAATTGATCAGTGTCCGTTTGAAAAGTTCTTACATAAAAATAAGCCAATTGCTCACCCAGTCGGAACTGATTTTCAGAGTTTTCAGATCGAATGTGATCGATGGCTAAATAAGCATTGGTCGTACAACTTTGGATATCACCTTATTAGAAAAGGAGAAGGTACAATAAGAGGTGAATTCACAGAACCCTGGTCAGACGAATCCGTAACAATGGAAAGTGGATATAAAGAGAATATTCCTTATGGAGTTGTTGAATCTACTAACAATTTTTATTTTGGTTTTCATTATGAGTACAACGTTCATGTTCAGAGTGACATATCAATTGGATATGAGTATATAAAAAACTTTTTACATACAGAAGGCGATATATCAAGGGATTTTTATTTAAATCTTGCGCTCTATTTTGATTACAATTGGTTGGTAGCTGCAATTTAACGATATAGCAATATATCCAAAATAATCCATTAAATTTCGACTTTCAGTCCCTAAAAGTCAATTCTTTGCTTTTTTGTAAAGAAAATTTGGAGTTCTCGACGGTAAAAACAAGTTTCAACGTATGAGTTAGTTTTGAACATTAGACATTAAGATTTGGAATTTATTTGAAATTTGAAATTTGAAGTTTGCAATTTGATATTCTGGTTTACCCCGTTGAATATTGCTATTTATTCTGCTGAACGATCATTGGGATAGTTATTCTACGGGGTTTATCCAGGTTAGGTTGTACGTTTAGATATTTCAAATTGGGGGATAAAAGGAGTATACAATGAAAGTAATTAAAGTTTAAAAAGACGGTTCCATAACTCTTCCGAGGGAACTTTTAAAGTTGTTCCCGTCTATTAGTGAGTTAGCACTTTGGTCTCGGGGTGACACTATCATATTGAAAAGGTTAACCCCTTTTAAGCCAAGCGAATTTGCAGAACGGGTATCGGAGGCAGAAATGCCTATTGAGGAAATTGTGGGGGAAATCCATAGGCTAGGAAAAGAAAAAAAGGATGGATAAAATAAAAGTTGTCTTGGACGTTAATGTCTTTATTTCTGGTTTATTATGGGAGGGAATCCCCCATAAAATATTGAAGTTGTCTGAGAAAGGTTATCTTACATTAACCCTACTACGTCACTTAAACTTTTTCCATATAATATATTGTGTAATTATATTGTCTTTAATACAACATATAGTGCTATATTTGATAAGTTACGTTGTAGGGTTAATTACTACCTTTTCTATTATTGATGAAACCGCTGAGGTATTATCACGACCTAAATTCTCAGCCCGTATTTCCAGCATTAATACTTCAGTTACTGAGCTAATCGAGTCACTTTTAAATCTTGTTGAATTAATAGTGTCCTCTGATATAGCACCTGTAATAATAGTTGATCCTGACGATGATAAAATTTTAGCATGCGCCTTCTCATCTAAGGCAGTCTATATTGTTTCAGGAGATTCACATCTATTAGATTTAAAAGAGTACGAAAATATCCAAATAAAAAGCCCTGGAGATTTTTGGGAGAAGGTAAAAATTTTGGTTCATAATGAGAGAAACTATGAGAATTGTAAAAGTTCACAGCGGAGACGCAGACCTGCCCGCCGTTCCCTGTCTGCGTCCGGCGGCTGCCGGACAGGCAGGCACTTTGGCAGGCGGGTATGATTAGTGGGCTTATGAATTAATTAGGTTAATAAGTATTTCCGTATTAAGTCCATACAGGGAGAGAAGGGCTTAAAAACTTTATCGAGAAGATTCCGAGCTATAATTTTCGAGCTTATTGAGGAATTACCGCATTGATCAGTCACTTGACTGATAGGAAAAAATTCCTATATTAACCCTAATGAAAATAGGGATGCCTTATAAGCATGATGAATAGCGGAAAAGTGACATTAAAGTTAACTAAGCATGCTCAGAATAAAATCTTGCAAAGAAATATCTCTTTGGAAAATATAAGAGAGGTTGTAGAAGCTCCAGAATGGATGGAAACGGATAAGTTTGACCGCTCTTTAACCCATTTTATAGGAAAAGTAAAGGAGAGGTTTTTCAGGGTGATAGGCAGGTGGGAAGGTGAGGAGATACTTTTGGTCATAAGTGCATTTTACGATAGGCGAATCAAAAGGAGGGAAAAGGATGATAAAGATTAGCTATGATAAAGAAGGGGATGTTTTAGAGATAAGGTTCTCTGATGACGCTATCATTGATAGTGAATATGTAGAAGAGTCGGGGTTAGTTGTAGATTATGATGCCCATAGTAATATTGTAGGATTGGAGATAATTTCCTTCTCTAAAAAGGTCAAGATTAAGCAAGAAGCAGAGGTTTTGGCTGTTTAGAATTTGTTTCTAAAATACTCTTTTATTAGTATTTTACTTTTAAGGTAAACCAATTGCTAACCTGAATTATTCACCCTGTTGGATATTTCTTATTTTCATTGTATCATATATCAAAAAATATTTATCCAACGGGGTGAACCCACGAATTACACGAAATACACTAATAAATAAGGCTCTTCCGTGTTTAATGTGGAATCATATCCAAACCACCTAAATGAAAAAGGATAGCGACTCGATAATTTTCAAAATCCCGGAAGCCTTTTGCTATGGATTTGATTTGTTGTATCTTTGAGTTTAATCCTTCAGCAAGTCCATTGGTAATATGATGTTTGATCCAAGTCAGCAAACCCGCTAAGTGTCTTTTTAACATTTTGGCAACTTCGATGATCGGTTTCAAGCGGGAATGGGTTGCCGAGAAATACCAACGCTTAAAAAATGCTTCTGCTTCGCTAATCGTTGTTAAAGACCAAAACTCCCGGAATAGTTCTTTGCGGTTCCAGGCCCGACCAACAGCCAACTGATTCTTAGATAAAATTGCATAACGATTTTCATCCTTTGTGGTCCATTTCTCGGGATTTTTTAACCACAAATATTTTGTTCCTGATAGACTCGTATTCTTATTCTGTAGCAGTTCCCGGTGCTCTTTTTTACGGACTTTATCTACGGCTTCATTCAGATGCTTGGTAACATGAAATCGATCATATACAATATCGGCTTGCGATGCATGCCGACAGACTCCTGATATATAGGCCTTCCAAAAATCCATACAAACAGATTGAACATTTTTACACTGCTTTTCCGATAGCCCTTGCCACAACGTATCAACAGCAATCTCATCTCTGTTTTCAGCAACATCAATTACTCGTTTGCCTTCAATATCTGTCATTACCGTTACATAACTATGACCTGAGAGAAAACTCTTTTCGTCCATTCCAATGAAATTTATTATCTCTTCCTTCCTTCGAGAAAGACCGCGAATCACCGCATGAGACATGATCCGATTTAATTCATCCCAACTGATTCTCAAGACCTTTGCAGTTTGACTCCGGTTAGCACTACACTTCAGTATCTGAATTGCAAGCCTCTCAAAAAGGTGAGTAAAACGAACCATTTCGTCTGCCCAATTAATATTGATACTCTTGACGCCATGTTTCGGACATTTTATCCGGGGAATATGACTATGAATAAATGTCTTCATTTGACAGGTATCCAGATGCCGCCAGACCCTCTCTTTCCGTCGGTCATGAACTTTGCAGATCGTCTCTTTATTTTCCTTCCCACAGACTGGACAAGGCGCATCTGTACGAGCCGGCCATTCAACAAATATATCAACACGTTCTTGAATGACATCCAGGTCAACGTGTACAATTTCCCAGGGCGCCTGAATACCAAGTATCTGAGTATATAATGCTTTATCTTCCATATTTTAACTTATTTTAATTTTCTCAATTTTCCACACTTTTCTCGGAAGAACCTTAAAAAAAGGTTTTTTCAGGGATTCTATATCCAGGTCTTATTACTCTATCTTTACAAGTGCAAGGTCGCTTTTAGCTTTAAAAAAAGTGGATAGCGCAAAACATTCAGGAGTTATTTCATTATTTAACAGACATTTTATTAAAGCACAAATTGTGGACAAATCGTGTAGTAAAATATTAGCCAGGGCCAAAATATATCGAGAGAGAGGAGACTATGGGGATTTTGCACTATTTAGCAAAGAAGATGCTGAAGAACAAATTAAAAATGCAGAAATATTTTTGGGAGAGATTAAAAAATATCTGGATATAATCATGAAAAACAGCACAGAAGAATGATTTCTGGCAAAGGCTGACGACCAGGGGAATAGGTAAATGACTAGCAGAGAGATACCTCCATTTTTAAATGCGTGGAGCATGATCTGTATTATATTGAGAATTGGTCGTTTCCCAAGATCTTTAGGACTGGTTTGATATAAAGATTATTTTGCTAACTGTCTGGGTGATGATCAAGGGGCAGGCCTGCTCGCCTTTTTTTCAAAATGTAATGTCTTTTTGATATTGCTGGCGAGAGATGGCGTACTGATAGGAATTATTAATTATGAATTTTGCCTGTCCGTCCTTCCGGCGGAAATGTTTAATTAACCGTGAATAAGATAAACGTTGTTAGAGATAAATCCTTTGAATTTGCTCTGAATATTATCTCTTTGTATAATTATTTACGTTATAAGAAAAAAGAATACGTAGTTAAATAGATTTTGAATTTTTAATTTTGAATTTTAAATTGTGAATTAATTATGAACAAAAGGATAAATATAGTTAAGGATAAATCTTTTGAATTTGCCCTAAAAATTATTGATTTATACAAGTATTTGAGATACGAAAAGAAAGAATATGTAATGTCAAATCAGTTATTACGAAGTGGAACTTCGATTGGTGCAAACATTGAGGAAGCTCAGGCAGCTCAAAGTAAGAAGGACTTTATATCTAAGATGTCGATCGCATCCAAAGAAGCGAGAGAAACCCATTATTGGTTAAGACTGCTAAAATATGGTGGATATATTATCAAAGAAGATATTATTCAAGATTGTGAAGAATTGATTAGATTATTGACATCGATTGTACAGTCATCGGTAAAAAACAATTCATAA
>DAOUYY010000039.1 GCA_030665885.1 Fidelibacterota bacterium | reverse complement strand
CTAAACCAGCCGGAATAAATGGGAGCCCGAACAGAGCAAGATTCTTTGCTGAAGAACTTGAAAATGTGAATCTAATTTTTAGAATTATGAATGCATAAAGAATAGTAGCGGTTACTGCCGAAGTGATCATGTTGCTTTTGAAAATACCTTCAACACCCATTTTAAGGAAGGCAACAAAGTAAATATTCAATCCAAAGGTAATGAGAACATTAATTAAGCGTATTCCCATGAACTGGAAAGGTTTTTCTTCAAGTCTTAGCAGTGCAAAAGGTACATGGCATATACAATCGAAAAATAGAATGAATGCTGTATATCTTATAAGAAGTGCATGATCAATACTTAATAGCAATGTTTTCCCGAGAGGGGCACTAAGAGAATAGATAATACAGCTGAGAATTAAACTGGTCAGTAAAGACATCCAAATCGCTGTGGATAATATATTGGTCTTCCGGGAAGGGTCAGAATCTTCGCTATAAAATCGCATTACTGCCGAATCTAAACCATAGTTATAAATAATATTCATAAAGCCAAGAAATACAAATACTAAGGCTACAAGACCGTACTCATTTGGGGAAAGCAGATTTGTATATAGTGGTAATAGGAGAAAAGTAACAAATCTTGTCAGAATTGTTCCAACACCGTATGTGAGAGTTTGTTTTGTTAGAGATCTAATTGATGCTGAAATTTAATTATTCCCTTTTATTTAAGGTTAATTAGATACTTTATAAATTGAAAATCAATAACAGAAATGTGTTTATAAAAAGGTGGGGTATCGTAAATTTTATATAGTTACTCCCTTATAAATCGAGAACCAATGTATCACGTAGGATTCCACTGGAACCAAATCCTTCTTTAAAACGGGCGAGTCCAAAATTTGGTTCCATATTAACGGTAAAAATTCCGAAATCTAGATATTTGAATCCCTTGTTGATGCAGCGATTGATTATATGATAAAAAAGGATATTTACCCCCCGATATTTTTGTTTTGATTCATCATGGCTAATGTAAAAAGCGAGAGAAACATCCTGATTGCAGTCGAACATAACAACTCCAGCAATCATTTCATCGTTTATATATGCACCATATAAATAAATTTTATCAGGAAACAGTTTTTTTAATTTTATTAATTCTTCAAGTGTGTGAGTTGGTTGAACATTATGACGTATTTTCAGATTATTTTTTAAGATTTTATAGAATTGCTCCCACTCATCTGATTCACGAACCTCAACCCCTAGTCTCATTGCCCGTCTAAAAGCGGTCCTGTTTGGCTGCCTGAACTTTTTTACATTTTGTTCGATATTATTCTCAAGAAAAACTATACTGGAAACTTCTCTTTTAAGATATTTAAAACCATTTTTAATTAAAGCAAAGTCAATATAGTTTGAAAGGCGGTGATTATAAATTATAGGAGGTAAAGTGATTATAATTCTTGAGATATTCTGCTTTTTAGAATAGTTGATTAAACTCTCAACAATAGAATAAGCATTTGACACTCCAAGTCCTTCGCGATGGACTAATCCACCATAACTGGCTCCTTTATGAGAGAATAGTGTATCTTTACCATCCCATATTCCTCGAGCTGCTGTGAATAGTGCAAATATTTCATCGTTTTTTCTAAAAACCAGCGAACCATCCCGAAAGCGATCTTTGGGATGGTATGACAGGAAAAGACGAGTGTGAAAAATTGTCCCATTTACGCTCTCCCAGACAAATTTGTCCCAGGCTTTAAAATAGTTATCTTCGTATGGTTTAATAGAAATTGGCATATTGTTTCAAAAAAATCGAAAAGAATTTAAAGTTCTTACAACGGTAAATCAAAATATTTTCTAAAGCTCTACTGAAATCTTTGAAGAAATTTAGTAAAATCAAACTGCCACAGAGAGCACACAGAGGCAATTTTCACGTTTCACTTCTCAGTTTTCACTTATCAATTTAATTTTCTTTTGACAATTTCCTTTAGGGGAATTATATTCTAATGAAAAGTTGGAAAAATTAGTGTTGTGTTGGCTAATTTGGCATTTTTGTGTATTTTGCCTTTAAAAGTTCTACTAAAGATTTTTCTGAGTATTGTAATTTTGTCAGTGACTATTAATTGAGTGTTAGTTGATAAATATAGAGAGTGTGACTAAATTTATTTGAGATTTTTCTGTTGTTTTATTAATGCAAAATACTAAATGAGTATGGAGGTGTAAATTGAGTACAATAATTGAGTTGTATGCACGTGAAATTTTAGATTCCAGGGGTAATCCTACTGTCGAAGTTGAAATATTAACTGAAAGTGGTTTTTTTGGAAGAGCTGCGGTTCCTTCAGGAGCCTCAACTGGTGAGCATGAAGCTGTTGAACTACGTGATTGTGATAAAAGTCGTTATATGGGAAAAGGAGTATTAAGAGCTGTTCAGAACGTAAATGAGATAATTGCTCCGGAAATAGTAGGTGAGGATATTCTCGATCAGTCTTATATTGATGATCTTCTTATTAAAATTGATGGTACTGTAAACAAATCCAAATTGGGTGCTAACGCTACTCTTGGAGTTTCGTTAGCTGTGGCAAAGGCTGCTGCTGAATGTGTTGGACTTCCTTTATATAGATATATTGGTGGAGTAAATGCTAGAGTAATTCCTGTACCACAGATGAATATATTGAATGGTGGTAAACATGCTGACAATAATGTTGATCTTCAAGAGTTTATGATTTTCCCAGCAGGCGCAACTTCATTTAAAGAAGCACTCCGGATGGGAGTGGAGACTTTTCACCATCTTAAGAGTGTTTTAAAAGGAAAAGGAATGAATACTTCAGTGGGTGATGAAGGTGGTTTTGCTCCTAATCTAAGGTCCAATACCGAAGCAATTGAGGTTATTCTTGAAGCTGCCGAAAAAACAGGGTATAAGATTGGAGAAGAATTATTTATTGCACTTGATCCCGCATCTTCGGAATTTTATAACAAAGAAACTGGAAAATATAATCTGAAATCCGAAGGACGTTCTCTAACTTCAGAAGAAATGGTGGGATATTATAAAGAAATGGTCAACAAGTATCCCGTTGTCTCTATTGAAGACGGGTTAGCTGAGGATGATTGGGATGGATGGAAATATATGGTTAAGGAACTTGGTGACCGCATACAGATTGTTGGTGATGACTTAATAGTAACAAATGTTAAACGGTTAAATCGTGCAATAGAAGAAAAAGCAATCAACTCTGCCCTAATTAAATTGAACCAGATCGGGACTTTAACAGAAACACTAAATGCAATTAATTTAGCTCACAGAAAGGGTTTCACCACAGTGATTTCCCATCGTTCTGGTGAAACTGAAGATTCAACAATTGCTGATCTTGCCGTTGCTGTTAATGCAGGACAGATCAAGACAGGATCGGCGTGCCGGACAGACCGTACCTGCAAGTATAATCAGTTGCTGAGGATTGAAGAAGAATTAGAAGATGATGCAATCTTTTGGGGTCGTAAAGTATTAAAGTGAAAAAATCAAGAGTCCGGTATAAGAAACATAGTGAAGTTGGTAATATAAAACGTCTTTATTGGATTCTGGGATCACTTTCATTAATTGCAATTTTTCTTATCTTTTTCGTTGTTGGAGATTATGGACTTTATCAGATTTATTTATTGCATAAACAGAAAAAGAAAATTGAATCTCATATTATTGACTTGAATACAGAGCAGTATTCCCTGAGGGTAGAAAGAGCCCGCCTTGAAACTGACCTGAAGTATATAGAAAAATTGGCTCGTGAGCGATACCGTATGGCAAAGAAAGGCGAAAAGGTTTTTAGAGTTATTGAGAAACCAGGTTGAAAAAACTGATTAATTTGATTTACGAATTGAGATGCGTTATAAATACTCTTTTGTAAAGAGTTATAGCTTAATGGTGAAAGAAATAATGCTTAAGGAGATAATGATTGAGGGAATTATCTGCCTTCACAATCGTGATCATCCTCTTGTCGTTCGCGAAAAATTAAATACATTTGTTCCAATGAGTGAGCGTAAGAAAGAGGATATAAGTAAGAAATAAATTTTAAATGTTCAAATCATACTTTAAAAAGATAAATCTACTGCTTGTCAAACTTTTTAGATAGTTATAATGAAAGATGTTTGTTTCTTTTTAGATTCAGGATGTTGTTCAGGAATTAAACCTCCTGTTTCAGATTTAGATGAAACTAAATCTGAACCAAAAGTGGAAATTGGGAAAAGTCTGAGGGAAAAAGGTATATTTTGATTTATGTAATGCCGTGATTATAAAACGGTAAAACTTTTTTCTGCAATTTACATGATGCCAAGAAAAGTGCTTTTTTTCTTAATATTTACTTTTATTAAAGTATACGCTGCTTTCGAATTACAGACATTAAACCCGGATTTTATTGCCAGAGGTGGAATTATATCAATTCATCCAATGTCTCTAAACCCCGCAGTAATGCTTGAGAATCAAGGGATAAGATTTAGGGTGGATTATTCTAATTTATTTGGCATTAAAGGTATAAGATGTTGCGATTTTAATGTTGGATGGGGTAGCAGAAATAAAAGAGGTGCTTCTCTTTATGTGAATTCTGTTGGGAGTCAAATCTATCAAGAAAACACTTATGGAATTGGATACTGTCATTCAATTAGAAACGTCATTGCATTAGGTGCGATAGTCAAATATTATGATCTAACAATAGCCGGTTATGCTAGAACAGGTACGATTGGTTTAACTATTGGTTCAAAATTTTACATGAATGACTTTTTGCGAATAACCTTACTTTTTCAAAATGTGAACGCGCCTAAGATATGCAATAAAAGTGATAATTTACCTGAGTCTTTTACTTTTGGAATTCAGTGGATACCGGATTCTCGACTTGAAATTAATGCAGAGATATTCAAAGATACTATTTTCCCTTTTTCTACAAGAGTTGGTGCAAAAGTTGCAATTTTTAAAGGGGTATCTGGCTTGCTTGGTGTTCAACTTAATCCTGATCGCTACTCAGGCGGCATAAGCTGTAGCTGGAATAGTTTACAATTTGATGTAGCAATACTCCATCATGTTGTACTTCCATATACTATTTATTTTGGATGCAGTTGCAGTATATGGTAAAGTCTGTTGTAGTATTAGTATTGTTTTTTGTGGTGAATTTACACCTTGAAGGGCAAACAATTACTGCTGACATAATATCTGACAGTTACATTTCGATAGATGAAACTTCCTCAGAAGAATTGTGGAATTTGATAGAGTATTACTTGGAGAATCCTTTAGTCTGGAATACCTGCACAAAGTATGAAATTGAGGAATTGCCCCTAAATACTGCGTTGAAAGAAATGCTTATTGATTTGAAAAATAGGAGTAAAGTCTATGGTAACTGGAATTCTTTCCAAAAAGATTTAGGGATAAGTAAACGTGAGATGGAAGCTGTTAGTGCTTTTATTATTTTGGAAGAGAGAAAAGTTGGAACAGGATCAATTTTAAGTTATATTTCTTTTAAAGGGAATCAATCAGATGTAGACCTTTCGAAAAGTCGTATACGCAGTAGATGGGATTACCCCTCGGGTTGGTTTGTAGGTGCAATAACGGAAGTAGATCAAGGTGAACCTCATGTTTGTGATTTCTACAATTTAACTTTTCGTAGTCCAGCGATTGGTACAAATTTGGAAGTTATTGGAGGCGCTTTTCGTCTTCATTGGGGGCATGGATTGCTTTTTACAACAAATCTGATGAATTCAAAAAGTAGCGATGCAATTAGAAATATTAAACCAAAGAATGAACGTATACAAAACTATCTTGGCTCTGATGAGAATAGGTTTTTGTTTGGTTCAGCTATAAAATTTCAAACTGGTAAATGGAAATTATTTCCTTTTTACTCAAATCATAATTTGGATGCAACAATAACAGATGGTGCTGTATCAGCCCTTAAAACAGATGGGATTCATCAATCGGAATCACAAGTAGCAGCAAAGGATGCTTTGAAAGAAAAAGTTATTGGTATTGGATCTTTGTTCGGTTTGGAACATGTTAAGATAGGTGGATTATTTTTTAACTCAGAATATTCATATCCACTTAAATCTTTAGAGTCCGGTAAAAGTTTAAGTGGAGTTTCATTGTTTCATAAATTTGATTATAGAGATTTGACTTTTACAGGGGAATTTGCTTACATGAATCCTGGTGATTGGGCAGTTATTCAGAGTGGAATAATTCAAGTGGGAGCAGTTTCTATTGGTGTTAGCAGCAGGTATTTCTCTCCTGAATTTCACCCTCTAATGGGTTATCCGATGAAGAAATATTCCGGTTATCCTTCTAATGAAAAAGGGTTTTACATGGGTATGAATGTCAGATTTAGAAACGGTTGGAGATTTTCATCCTATACTGATTTTTTTAGTAGAATTCGATCTAATAAGGTTGGTGAATCTGTTCAAAGAGGAAATGAAATTTTTACCGGGGCTTATCGTAATTTTAAGGGTGGGCACAATATTGATTTAAAATTGAAACGTTGTACCAAATGGCAAACATCTTCCAGTGATCCAGTCGAAAGAAAATACCAGTTAAAGGGAAAAGTAACATACTATTTACTCGATGATTGTTGCATCACAACAAGATGGTCATACATTTTGATAAAAAGAGAGGATTATTTTAGTAGGGGAACGGCTTTTAATGTTTCTACAAAAGTTAAAACAAATTCTGGGAGCTCTTTAACGGTAGGAGCAACTCACTTTTATTCTGGGTCCTTTGATAGTAGAGTTTATGTCTTTGAACCCGGTATTCCGTTTACATTTAATATGGCTCCACTATTTGGTACAGGATACAGGTTTTTTATTATTGCAAGAAAAAGATACAATGAAATTTTTGAAAGTTCTGTAGCAGGCAAATTTCAATCCAGACGAGACATTGGTGAAGATAGTTGGACAAAAACTGCGTCTGTAGAATTTCAAATGTTAGTTGATTTATGAAGAGTGAGTTCGTAAGTTTTCGTCGATTTCAAATGAGATTAAGAATTTTTGTTTCATTAATATTAATTTTACTTTTATCTGAGATCAGTTTTGGTGAACATCTGATTTTAGTATATCCTGAACCAAAGGTAGTAAATCCTGATATAAAAGTAGTTGATTTTGGTGATACGCCTTATATGTCTGTCGTGGATCTTGCCAAAGCCTATAAAGTACAAACTTATTACAGTAAGGAAACTGGTAAGATTGTTCTCTTCTTCCCTGGTGAGAAAATAAAGATATCATCAACCAGCACTTTTGTTATGATTGGTTCAAAAATGAAGCATATGCCACAGCCGGCGCTTATTATAGATAAAGATGTTTTTGTACCCGTGTATCCATTTATGAGTTTGTTAAAGGAGCTAGTTATTCCGACATTACAGTTTACGATTTCTAATAAAGGTAAAAAATATACTTTAGAGGAATCTCAGGATGATAATATTTATTCAAAATCAGTATCCAGGATATCTTATAGAGAAAGATTTTTAGAGAAAAAGGGTATAGTTAACCTTACAAATATTCAATATGAAGAAAAGAAAAACGGATTGTCTATAAAAATAAATACCACTAAGCCCTTTAAGGACTCAGATTTCTCAACCTTTTTCAGAAAAGATAATTGGTTTTATCTTACTATTTATGGTGGCTATTGTGATT
Organism: Fidelibacterota bacterium; assembly: GCA_030665885.1. GTDB lineage: Bacteria > Fidelibacterota > UBA2242 > UBA2242 > UBA2242 > BS750m-G69. Next base: position 6,292 of record DAOUYY010000039.1, on the reverse strand, counting down.
CTCTAACCTTTTCTAAAATCAACCCTACTAGTTCTATTGAAAGAGTTGAGGCAATAACAAGTGGAAATTCTGTTCAGCTTTCTTTCAAATTAAAGCAGCAATTTACTTCATCAGATATTCATTACGATCTAGGTATGGGAAAGATACTTCTTTCACTTTTTTTACCGCTTAACAAGGATATAAGAAAGAAGATTGAGGAAGCGAAGACAACATGGATTGTTGATACTATTGTACTTGATCCCGGTCATGGAGGAAAAGATTCCGGTACACCAGGACGATGGAGCTATAAGCATGAAAAGGATATCGTGTTAGATATTGCTCTGAGGTTAGGGAAATTGTTGGAAAAGAGAAAAGACTTGAAAGTGGTATATACAAGGAAGAAAGATGTTTTTATTCCTTTGTGGAAACGAACTGAGATTGCAAACAAATCAGGAGGGAAATTGTTTCTGAGTCTGCATATAGATGCTTGTAAAAATAAATCTGTTAATGGTATCTGCTTATACCTTTTGAGTTCAGGAAAATCCGAAGATGCAATCAGAGTTGCAGAGAAAGAAAATTCAGTAATACAGCTAGAGGGTTCTGAGGATAAGAAAAAATATGAAGGGTATGATGACATTTCAAACATTTTAGCAAATATGGTACATTCAATAAATATGCAGGATAGCGAAAGATTTGCTGAAATTATGTCAAAGAATTTGTCGAAAAAAGTGCCCCAGAAGAATCGCGGCGTCAAGCAGGCAAATTTTTATGTTTTAGTTGGTGCGTCAATGCCGAAAGTATTATGTGAGTTTGGATTCAATTCAAACAGGGCTGAAGCTAGGAAATTAAATAGCAGAAAACACCGTCAGCTAATAGCCGAATCTTTATATGAAAGTATTATTAAATTTAAGGAGATTAGCGATCAATCAGTTGCACGAACCAATTGATTTTGGAGATGTAGATGAAAAACTTCTACCGATAGGAGTTTTTGATTCTGGTTTGGGGGGACTTACCGTTGTAAAACAGCTGTTATTACATCTCCCGAATGAATCTATTATATATTTTGGTGACACTGCCCGCCTTCCTTATGGCACAAAAAGTATTTTAACTGTTCGTAAATTTTCCTTGCAGATAGCACGTTTTCTTCAAGAACAGGGAGTGAAGATAATTGTCGTGGCATGTAATACCGCATCGAGCCTGGCGCTAAATGTGATAAAAGAAAACACTGCAATACCTGTTCTTGGTGTGATCGGACCCGGAGTTTCTGCTGCTCTGAGGGTTTCAAAGAGTAAATCAATAGGTGTAATCGGAACCACTGCTACTATTTTATCGGGCGCTTATAAAAAGGCACTCCAAAAATTAGATCCTGCAGTGAATGTAAATTCAGTAGCATGTCCTCTTTTTGTGCCTCTTGTGGAGGAAGGATGGGAACGATCCGATGTTACTGAATTGATCGCCAGGAAATATCTTGATCCAATCATAAATACAGAGATTGATACTCTTATTTTGGGCTGTACTCACTATCCGATTCTTAAGGATGTTTTACATAAAGTTGTGGATAACATAATAATTATTGATTCTTCAATAGAAACTGCCCGGCAGGTGCGTTATATCCTTCAATCTGAGAAAATACAAAGACCGAAAAGATCAAAGCCAACACATAAATTTTATGTAAGTGATCGTCCACAGCGGTTTGAAGAGATCGCTGAACGGTTTCTTGGCGAGCCATTGCCTAATGTGAAGCAAATTTCATTGGATGATTATCGTAAGTGAATTTCACAGGTTCTTCTAGTACTATTAATCAAGATTTGGAATATTTATACGCCCTGAACGGAAGGGGCATCAAACTTGGTTTAAAGCGAATAGAAAAAATCCTTGAGAAACTGGGGAATCCTCAAGAGGGTTTTAGAAGTGTACATGTTGCTGGAACTAACGGTAAAGGGTCAACATGTGCTTTGGTTGCTTCAATACTAAAAACTGCCGGATATAAAGTTGGTTTATATACTTCTCCACATCTTGTGTCTTTCAACGAACGGATCAGAGTGAACGATAAAAAAATAACAGATAGCGAAATTAGCGATTTCATTAAGGATGTAAGACCTTTAATTGATGAAATTGACACCACGTTTTTTGAGACTACAACAGCAATGGCATTTAACTATTTTCGAGAGAAAAATGTGGATTTTGCCGTTCTGGAAACCGGTATGGGTGGGCGATATGATGCAACTAATGTAGTATATCCTGAGGTTTCAATGATAACTCCTATAGGGAAGGATCATGAAGAGCATCTGGGTAGAACGATTTATGATATTGCGAAGGAGAAAGCTGGAATTGGGAAAAAAGATACACCTTGTATTATATCGAGACAACAGCCTAAAGTCAAAAAGGTCTTAGTAGAGGAATTAGGAAAAAGAGGAAGTCCTTTCTATTATGCTCCAGATAAATGTCACGTAAAATTGGAGGATACTTTATTAGATAGGCAGTATGTCACAGTTAAATTTGGTAGTGAAATAATATCAAATATTATGTTTCCACTAATTGGTAAGTTTCAACTCATAAACCTTCAGACTGCTATTTATTCTATTAGTTTTTTAAATGATGTCTCTATTAGTCGGGGTGATATAGTTGAGGGGATTGAAAAAATTGTCTGGCCTGGGAGATTGCAAGTTTTACAAAGAGAGCCGTTGGTTTTTTATGATGTTGGTCATAATATCCATGGAATAAGAAATGTAGTTAAAACAATTGTAGATTTATTTCCAGACAGAGCCATTGATACAATTATAGTATTGGGTAGCAAAAAGAAGTATAGTTCGCTTGGGAGTATGTTAGGGAAATTGGGTGGAAGAATTTATATTTCTGAGATACCTGATCATAAATCGGTACAGACAGAAAAAATTGCAGATGCGATTAGCAAAGAGATACCAGAGAATCGGTTGGTCATCGAGAATGATCTTAAGTCGTTATTAAGTGATGTGTTAAGAAAATTAAATAAATACGATATTCTTTTAATTATGGGAAGCCATTATATAGCTCCGATAATATATCCGTTTTTCAAAATTTTTGTTTGACAAATAAAAAATATTAATTATATTATAAAAAGCGTTAGGAATAATGCCCTCTTTTTTGACTACTTAATGTGAAATAATCTAAGAAAAAAACCTACTAAACCAGGAAATTAACTATGGAAAAGGAGTTGAATATTGCTGTCCTCCAATCAATGAAAATCAAGGAATTAACTGATATCGCATTGGAGCTGGAAATACCAAGATATGCTGGAGTTAAAAAGCAGGAATTGATTTATAAGATTCTTGAAGCGAATGCGAAGAAAGCCGGTCGTATTTTTTCTGAGGGTGTACTTCAAGTTATGAATGAAGGGTACGGCTTTTTGCGTTCAGAGGAGCTTAGTTATCTTTCCGGTCCCGATGATGTTTACGTTTCTCCATCTCAAATTAAACGGTTTGGTTTAAAAACGGGACATATCATTTACGGTGAAATTAGGCCTCCAAAAGATAATGAGAAATTCTTTGCATTACTCAGAGTTGAAGCGGTTAACATGATGGATCCGGAGGAAATAAAAAATAAAAATTCATTTGATAGTCTTACACCACTTTATCCTGAAAGTCGGATCCAACTCGAAACTGATTCTAAAGATATGTCAATGAGAGTTATGGACCTCTTATGCCCGCTTGGGAAGGGACAAAGGGGGCTTATAGTTGCTCAGCCTAAAACTGGTAAAACGACACTACTTCAGCAGATTGCAAATAGTATTACTACAAACCATCCAGAAGTTATTTTAATGGTTCTTCTTATTGACGAAAGACCTGAAGAAGTAACTGATATGGAGCGGTCGGTAAAAGCAGAGGTTATTAGTTCTACTTTTGATGAGCCTCCAGAAAGACATGTTCAGGTTGCGAGTATGGTTTTGGAAAAAGCAAAAAGACTTATTGAACTTGAATTTCATGTAGTTATTCTTCTTGATAGTATTACAAGGCTGGCTCGTGCGCATAATGCTGTAATTCCTCACAGTGGAAAGATACTATCTGGAGGTATCGATGCGAATGCTCTTCATCTTCCAAAACGCTTTTTTGGTTCTGCTCGAAATATTGAAAATGGCGGAAGTCTTACTATAATTGCAACTGCTCTTATTGACACTGGAAGTAGAATGGATGATGTTATTTTCGAAGAGTTCAAAGGTACAGGTAACATGGAGTTAGTACTTGACAGGCGACTCAGTGATAGACGAGTATTTCCTTCAATGGATGTTAATCGTTCAGGAACACGAAAAGAAGAGCTGCTATTATCCAGTGCGGAATTAGCACGTGTTTGGGTTTTACGGAAACTTCTTAGTGAGATGAATTCAGTTGAAGCGATGGAATTTCTTCTTGAAAGAATGGGAAGAACAAGAAGTAACCGAGAATTTCTCAAGTCAATGAATAAATAAACTAATCAACAATCAACGCGAATTGCTGATTGCTAATTGCTATTAAAAAAGAATTTTTAAAGTGTGAATATAACTCTCAATTCTTTTTGATATTTGAATTTGAGACCATTAATTGTCTTGATTTTAATTCTTTTAATGATGTATATTCGCTCCGCTTTCAGCAATTATGTTTAGTGGTAAAGGATAGAGAATATGAAACCTAAAATTCATCCTGAATACATCGAGTGTAAAGTTACTTGTGCATGTGGCAATACGTTTGTTACTCGTTCTACAGTTGGAGACATGAAAGTAGAAATCTGTTCTGCCTGCCATCCATTTTTTACAGGTAAGCAGAAGCTTGTCGATTCTGCTGGCAGGATTGAAAAATTCTTGCGCAAGTACAGTAAAGATTTAAAAAAAGGTTAGCAACTCCTTATAAATATAGCGATATCTTCTCTTTTAGGAAGAGATCGCTATTTTTTTGAGTATAAATTATGAAACAAAAAATTCTTGTAGGTGGGCAGGCTGTAATTGAGGGTGTTATGATGCGTGTGCCGGGAGCTTATGCCACGGCAGTTAGAAAGCCTGATGGAAATATAGAGATTGCACGGTCTGAATTCAAGTCACTTACAGAAAGAATTCCATTTTTGAAAAAACGGGTTTTTAGGGGAATAATTGCTCTTTTTGAATCTCTAAAAATTGGACTTAATACATTACAATTATCTGCCGATATAGCAATAAAAGCAGAAGAGGAAGCAAAAGGTAAGAAGCGAAAAAATCAAGGTAATTTCTCGAAAATTATAACTGTACTGGTAGCCTTTATTATTGGATTTGGGATTTTTGCTGTTTTACCTCTATATCTCACGACTGAACTATTAGATATTGAACGAAAGGCAATTACTTTTAATATTATAGTTGGATTATGGCGTATTGTCTTTTTTTTAATTTATTTATGGGCAATCTCTTTAATGAAAGATATACAGACTTTATTTCAATATCACGGTGCTGAACATAAAGTTGTTTTTACTTTTGAAGCCGGTAAAAATTTAACAATTGAGAATACACGTGAATTTAAAACTTTTCACCCTCGATGCGGGACGAGTTTTATATTTATCGTACTATTAGTATCAATTTTAATGTTTGCCTTGATTGATTCTTTTATAATTTTGGGTTTTGGTAGTATTACTCTTCAACTTAGAATACTTTTTCACTTAGCGCTAATGCCATTAGTTGCTGGTGTGGGGTATGAGTTCCTGAAATTGACTGCAAAATATCAAAATAAGTCGATTGGGAAATGGTTAACGATGCCTGGCTTATGGCTTCAACATATTACAACGAAACCCCCTTCTGATGATCAAGTTGAGATTGCAATCGCAGCGCTGAAAGCAGCATTTGGTGATAAATTTTCTGATTACGAGGGTAAGAAATATATTGCTAAAGCAGTAGACTGAAGAAATTAAGTAAGCGTTAACAGAACACTGAAAGTCAAAAGTCAAAAGCCAAATTTCAAAAGTCAAAAATAAAGGATTAATAAATGAAAAAAGATTTATCAGAGCGTTTTTTAGAATTTGCTGCAAGTATTATCAAGTTAGGCAAGAAACTAAACAAAACTTATGAAGGTCGTCACGTTTACGGACAACTATTTCGTGCAGGAACATCAACAGGAGCAAATTATGAAGAATCTCAATCCGCTGAAAGTAAAAAAGATTTTCAACATAAGTTACAAATAGTATTAAAAGAACTTAAAGAATCTTTATATTGGCTACGTTTGATTGAAAAAACACAACTAATTGAAAAATCCGACACAATACTTGTATTTTTATTGAAAGAAAATAAAGAATTGATAAAAATAATAGCAAAATCTATCGTTACTTCAAAATCAAGATAAATGTT
>DAOUYY010000051.1 GCA_030665885.1 Fidelibacterota bacterium | reverse complement strand
ATCCTCGATGCGGGTCGGTTTCGCTAGGAGCTTACTCCAGACGCTTCTATAGCAACTCTTCATTGTAAACTGCGATACGCCTGTCAGGTTTAAAAGATTCTTCTACCTCGGATACCATTATTTGAATAAACCTGACAGGTGTACTTTAATCTTCTCATTTTTTCGTCATGTCTGAGGACATGACGGAGCTCTAAATGTCAACTTGACTCAAGTTTTTATAAAAAAAAAGGATAAAAGACTTGATATTGGTTTACTGAACCAATATATTTATTTGTATATTGGTGTGGTAAACCATATATAAGTAAAAAGAGAGGCATAATATGACTATGAATAAAGAGCAATTGAGAGACATTCTGCTCCTCCAAAACGAAAAAATAACTGAAGAAGAATTTCTAATCGAGAGAGAACTGTTAAAAAAGATAGCGGAATTTGAGGACACACCATTTGTTATAATTATTTCCGGAGTAAGAAGGTGTGGAAAATCCACATTGCTGAAGCAAATCAGACCTGATGATAGTTATTATATCAATTTTGACGACGAAAGATTTGTCAGTTTTTCAGTAGATGATTTCCAGCAAATGTATGAAATGTTGATCGAACTATTTGGTGAACAAAAAAAATTCTTCTTTGATGAAATCCAGAATATTAAAGGCTGGGAGCGCTTTGTCAGGCGGCTACACAATCAAAAAAATAAAATCTATGTCACAGGTTCCAATGCGTCTATGTTGAGTAAAGAATTGGGAACTCATTTGACCGGAAGACATATCGCATTGGAATTGTTCCCGTTTTCATTCAGAGAATATTTAAGATTTAAGAATTACGAGCTGAAAGAATTGGACAGATTGACATCCATAGAAAAGAGTAAGATCAAAAATATATTTCTGGAATTTCTGGATAAGGGAGGATTTCCCGAATATTTACAGACGGGGAAGACGGAGTATTTACAGAGTTTATATGAGAATATCCTTTACAGAGATATAATTGTCAGGTACAATTTACGATCAGAAAAACCCCTTAAAGTAACGGCGCACTTTGCCGCCAGTAATGTTGGCAAGGAATTGAGTTTTAATATTATTAAGAATTTAACCGGACTTACCAGCGCCACGACCGTAAAGGAATATTTTCAATATTTGGAGAATAGTTATTTGATGTTCCTGTTGCCGATGTACAGTGATTCATTGAAAAAACAAATCTATAATAATAAAAAAGTTTATTGCATCGATTCAAAACTGGTGGAAACAGTCGGATTTCGATTTAGTCAAGACAGAGGCAGAATACTCGAAAATACGGTTTTCCTGCAATTGAAGCGGCAACGCAAGGAGATATATTATCACAGAGAAAAAAAGGAATGTGATTTTGTTATAAAAGAAGGAAACGCTATTGTTGCTGTGATGCAGGTAACCTGGAGCCTGGATGATGAAAATAAAAAGAGAGAAATCGATGGTTTAATGGATGCTTTGAATTCTTATGATCTGGATGAAGGATTGATATTAACTTTTGACCAGGAAGATGAATTTGAAAAAGATGATAAGCACATAGTTATAACGCCTGTCTGGAAATGGTTGCTTGGGAAAAAGCAAAGTTGAAAATTTAACCCTGCTTATCCTCGCTACGGGGCTGTGCTCTGTATCCTGTCCGTTTGAGGATTTTCATAGAAGGTAGGCACCGTTAGGAGTAATTTCCTAACAGAACCAGGATTGGAGATTATTTGTCCCATTGTGTCAGGAGCTCACTCCTGACACTGAAATACACTTGAAGTACAGTAACAGAAACGGTACATTTTATTATTGAATTAAAAAATATGTCATAATACAATAAAAAAGTCTTGACAATTTACATAATTGTAGTTATATTAAATCTGTAATGATTACAAATATGAAACACATTAAAAATAAATTGGAAGCAAAAGGGGTAAAACCCACTTATCAAAGATTGTGTGTCCTTGAATATCTTGAGAAGAATATGAATCATCCGACCGTTGAAATGATTTATGAAAATATTTCTAAAAGAATACCAACAATGTCTAAAACAACAATTTACAATACATTGAATCTATTTCTGGAAAACGGGTTGTTACATGCTGTAACAATTACCGGTACTGAGCTTAGATATGATATAAATACGTCCAGTCATCATCATTTTTTGTGTAGGAAGTGTGGAAAAATAGTTGATATTGAGGTAAAATGTCCTTTTTGCGATGGAGAAATAACTCAGATCGATGGCAATGAAATTGAAGAAATCCATGGATATTTTAAAGGAATATGTAAAGAATGTCGTGAAAAAAATGATAAAGTTGGAAGGTAAATAAGATGAAAGAAAAAGTTGAAAAAGTTCTTGACGGAATCCGTCCTATGCTCCAGGCAGATGGTGGTGATGTGGAGTTAGTTGAAGTAACAGATGATGGTGTCGTAAAAGTGAGATTAACAGGCGCTTGCGGTGGCTGTCCAATGAGTACTATTACACTTAAAATGGGTATTGAAAGAAGATTAAAGGAATTTATTCCTGAGATGAAAGCTGTTGAACAGGTATTTTAGTAATTTGGAATAATACTATGCTTGGAATCATTACTGAGATCTGGAATTTTTTTCTTATTGTAAGCCCGTGGCTCATACTCGGTTTGTTTATTGCAGGGTTGATACATTCTTTTATTGGAGAAGAATTCATTCGTACTCATCTCGGTGGACCGGGCTTTTTACCGGTTTTAAAAGCCACTCTTTTTGGAATGCCTCTCCCAGTTTGTTCATGCTCAGTAATTCCAATTGCAGCAGGACTCCGCAAAGACGGTGCATCAAAAGCATCCACAATGTCGTTTTTGGTTTCAACACCGACGACCGGTATTGATTCGATTTTCGTAACTTATGCTTTTATGGGGGGAGTTTTTGCAATTGCTAGACCGCTATCAGCGCTTTTTGCTGGTTTATTAATAGGAATGTTAATATATATTACTGAAAAGAACTCTAGTCCTCCTCTTGTACAAACATACAAGCATGGAAAGCATCCAAATCTATCACTTATTGTAAGATTAAAATCTACTTTTATCTACGGATTTAAAGTACTACCACAGGATATGTCAAGGACTTTACTCTTCGGGATTGTTGTTGGTGGTGTTTTATCTGCAGTAATTCCAGTTGATTTTGCAGCAGAATATCTCTCCAATCCGCTAATAGCTTATCCGCTGATGATTGCTATTTCCATCCCGATCTATGTTTGTGCGGTAGGTTCGGTTCCTATTGCCGCGGCACTTTTGATAAAGGGATTAATGCCCGGCGCAGCTCTTGCTTTTCTCATTGCTGGACCCGCCACTAATACAATTACGATGGGATTCGTAGCTAATAAGCTCGGCAAGAGAGTCCTGGTTTTCTATTTAGCCAGTATAGTTATAGTTGCTATTGTTAGTGGGATGATAATTGATGCTATATTGCCAGGAATGACAGGTAAACAGATAGTGGTTCATGGCAGACAACTGCCGTATTTAATCCAGGTTATTGCTACGATTATTCTGTTGGGTGTACTGTTTATAAATTTATTCCATAAAAAATATAAGGGTGTGAAAATGGATTATGAATTCCATGTTCCGGATATATCATGCAAGCATTGCCAGATGACAATTGAGCAAGCAGTAAAAAAGGTTCCAGGGGTAAAAAAAATTGAAGTCTCAATTGATAAAAAACTAGTGAGAGTTAACGGTAAAATAGATAAAGAAGCAGTTGTGAAACAGATTGAAGATGCTGGTTACTCAGTAAAAAAGTGAAATCCATGAAAAATCTTCGCCTACATTTAGAAAATCTAACGATAAGGGGAATTTAGCATGAATATAATATTCCTTGATTATGCATCCACAACACCGACCGATCCCGAAGTCGTAAAAGTTATGCTGCCTTACTTCACTGAACGTTTTGGTAATCCTTCAAGTATTTATTCTTTAGGTCAGGAAGCAAGAGCAGCCATAGAGGGAACTCGAGGAAAAATTGCCGTGGCTTTAGGTGCAAAAAGTAAAGAAATTATCTTTACCAGCGGAGGTACAGAAGGAAATAACTTTGCCATAAAAGGTGTAGCCTATGCTAATGAACATAAAGGAAATCATATAATAACTTCATCGGTCGAGCATCATGCTGTGATAGAGCCCTGTAAATTTTTAGAGAAGAAAGGATTCGATTTAACTTATCTTCCTGTAGACAAAGACGGGCTGGTAAATCCTGATGATGTAAGAAAGGCAATCACCAAAAAAACCATCTTGATCTCCATAATGCACGCAAATAATGAAGTAGGAACAATTGAGCCTATAAAAGAGATTGGCAGAATTGCAAGAGAACATAATGTATATTTTCATACCGATTCCGTACAAAGTTTTGGTCATATTCCGGTGGATGTTAATGATCTCAATGTGGATTTGCTGAGTGTATCTGCCCACAAACTATATGGACCAAAAGGTATCGGAGCACTTTATATAAGAAAAGGAACAAAAGTAATACCATTCATGCATGGAGGTGATCAAGAAAGAAAACGACGTGCTTCTACAGAAAATGTCCCGGGTATCATAGGTTTCGGTAAGGCGGTGGAGATCGCGAGCACCTACATGAACGAAGAGGCAAAAATGCTTACAACCTTACGAGACAAACTTGTCAAGGGCATCTTCGCGAAGATAGACCATATACGCCTAAATGGACATCCTACTCAAAGACTTCCTAATAATGTCAACTTTGCTTTTGAATTCGTAGAGGGAGAATCGATGCTTCTAAGTTTAGATATGGAAGGAATTGCAGCTTCTACCGGATCAGCTTGTAGTTCATCAAGTTTGGAACCGTCTCATGTTTTGCTAGCGTTAGGATTACCGCACGAAATTGCACATGGATCTTTAAGGTTCACTTTTGGTAGATATACAAAGAATGAGGATATTGATTATGTATTAGAGGTGTTGCCAAAGATTGTAGAGAAACTTCGATCTATGTCACCATTATACAAGAAAAAAAACAAGGTTACAAATTTCAGTTCTAAGAGTGCAAAGGAAAACTAATAATGGAAGCTTATAGCGAAAAAGTAATGGAGCATTTCAGAAATCCAAGAAATGTCGGAGAAATAGAAAACCCCGATGGTATTGGTCATGTGGGGAATCCTTTATGTGGAGATATAATGGAACTCTACATTAAAGTAGAAGACAATACAATTGTAGACGCGAAATTCAAAACCTTTGGTTGTGGAGCTGCCATAGCTACGAGCTCAATGGTCACGGAGCTTGTAAAAGGAAAAAGTATAGACGAAGCTCTTGCTATATCAAACAAAGCCGTTGCTGAAGCTCTTGGTGGTTTACCACCAATAAAAATGCATTGTTCTGTCCTGGCTGAACAGGCTCTAAAATCAGCAATTGAAGATTATATAGAAAAGGAAAAGAAAACGCTAACTTAGATAAAAAAGAGAGAAGTTTAGTTTGAAAAAAATCATTACGGCGTTGGAGATTAAGTGAATAGTTCACAAATAATAGAAAAAATTCACCAACTTAAAAGAGAAAGAAATGCGGTTATCTTAGTCCATAATTATCAAATTGGTGAGGTACAGGATATCGCTGACTATATTGGCGACTCTTTAGGTTTAAGTGTTACAGCGAGTAAGACGGATGCTGATGTGATTGTTTTTTGCGGTGTTCATTTTATGGCAGAGACGGCTTCAATTCTAAGTCCGGATAAAATTGTACTAATGCCCGATATAAATGCCGGATGCCCTATGGCAGATATGATCACTGTCAACGCACTCCAAGCCTTGAAAACGAAACATCCAAAAGCTAAAGTAGTATCTTATGTAAACACAACTGCTGAGGTAAAAGCTGAATCGGATATTTGTTGTACTTCTTCCAATGCTATCAAAGTTGTAGAGTCATTAAAGGATGCCGAGGAGATTATCTTTGTCCCTGATAAATATCTATCTCATTATGTATCAACAAGAACTAATCGTAATATTATTCCCTGGAATGGATATTGTCCCACCCATGTTAAAATTTTACCTGAGGATATTTTAAGACAGAAGGAAGCCTATCCAGAAGCGAAGGTTATTGTTCATCCTGAATGCACTCCTTCAGTGATTCAGCTTGCCGATGAGGTTCTATCAACTTCAGGAATGTGCAAATATGCAAAATCATCCGATGCAAATGAAACAATTATTGGTACGGAAATTGGGATTCTTTATAGATTATCCAAGGAAAACCCTGGTAAGAAATTCTATCCTGCCTCAGAGAATGCTATATGCCCAAACATGAAACTGACTACTTTAGAGAAGGTCTTATGGTCACTGGAAGATATGAAGTATGAAGTTAAAGTGCCTGAAGATATTCAAGTCAGAGCTAAGAGAGCAGTTGATAAAATGATAGGGATGTTTTGAGCTTCAGGTGAAGGAGGAAGTAAATACAATGGAATTACGGAAATGTGAAAACGAATTGCTAAATTGAAAGCACAAAGAATAAAAAGTAAAGGAGTCAAAAATGGAAAGATTTAAAGGCACAAAAACTGAAAAGAATATTTTAACTGCTTTTGCAGGAGAATCACAGGCACGTAACCGCTATACCTATTTTGCGAGCAAGGCTAAAAAGGAAGGATACGTACAAATTTATGATATTTTTACTGAAACGGCTGATCAGGAAAAAGAACATGCTAAACGCTTGTTCAAATTCTTAGAGGGCGGTGAAGTAGAAATTAATGCAGCATTTCCAGCTGGAGTAATTGGAGATACTATTGATAATCTTAAGGCATCTGCAGCGGGAGAGAATTATGAACACACTATAATGTATCCTGAATTTGCTAAGATTGCTGAAGTAGAAGGATTTTCAGAAGTAGCAGCAGTAATGAGAGCGATTGCTGTTGCGGAAAAGCAGCATGAAAAACGTTATCTTGCACTTGCTAAGAATATTGAAGAAGGGAAAGTTTTCAAGAAGGACGAACCTGTAGTATGGCGCTGCAAGAATTGTGGATATATTCATGTTGGTACTGAAGCACCGGAAAAATGTCCTGCATGCGCTCACCCCAAGGCATATTTTGAATTATTGGCGGAGAACTGGTAGTTATTTTGATAGCTAAAAAAAGTTGCCTTAATACAGATATGTTGAAATTGAAAAGTGAAAATATCAAAGTGTAAATTTTCACGAATGAAGTTTTGTGAAGTGTATATTTTTAATAGTGGAAATGTTGAAGCACAACCCGAAATCATAGGAGATTGAGTTATGAATAATATTTCTGAAAAGAACAAAAAGGAACTCCTGAAAAAATTGTTCAAACGAACACATGAAGGAATTCCGATAAAGGATGTTAAAGAGGAATTTAAAGAATTAATCAAAGACACAACGCCTGCGGAGATATCTCAAATAGAAGAGGATCTTATCAAGGAGGGAGTTCCAAGGGAAGAAATACATAAACTCTGTGATGTTCACATTGAACTTTTAAAAGAGTCGCTGGAAAAAGAAAAGGTCGTAGTGTCTCCTGGACACCCTGTTAATATCTTGATGGAAGAGCATAAAATGATATTGAATTTTGCGAGCGAACTGAAAAAAATTGCTGATAATATAACACCCGCAAAAGACAGAGAATCTTTAAAAAATCAAATGGAACACTTAAATCATGTGAAAAAGCATCTGAAGAGTTCTGAAAGTCACTATATCCGTGAAGAGAATGTCCTGTTTCCTTATTTGGAGAAACATGGAATTACTCAACCACCTGCTATAATGTGGATGGAACATGATCAGATACGGGAGATAAAGAGAGATATTTACAAACTCATCGAGAATGAAAATATCGAAGACATAGAGAAGTTTGTAAAACAATTGGAAGAAGTCTCTATCGCGTTTGCGGAAATGGTAGCTGGTCATTTCTACAAAGAAAATAACATTCTCTTCCCGACTGCTTTGAATGTTATCACTGATACTGAATGGAAAGAGATTAGAAAGCAATTTGACGATCTCGGCTACTGCTGTTTTACACCAAAGCCGGAAAAAATGGAGGTCGAAGAAAAAAAGGAAGAACCATTGGAGGTTAAAATGGAAGGTTTAATCCAATTTGAAAGTGGAAGTATGACTATTGATGAATTGGAGCCATTTCTCGATGCTCTTCCGGTAGATGTCACTTTTGTTGATAAAGAGGATACAGTTCGTTACTTCAACCAGCCGAAGGATAGGTTTTTCCCAAGAACCAAGGCAGTTATAGGTAGGAAAGTTCAGCAATGTCATCCTCAGAAGAGTATCCATATCGTAAGTCAAATACTGGAGGATTTCGAAAATAAAAAGAGGGATTCTGCGGAATTTTGGATCAATATGAAAGGAAGATTAATCTATATCAGATATTTCCCAGTACGTGGTAAAAATGATGAGTATTTAGGATGTTTAGAAATAACCCAGGATATTACTGATATTCAAAAGATTAAGGGAGAAAATAGATTATTGTCAGGTGAAAAGTGAATTTACGGACGTTTCACAAAATCTGCTATGGAATGTATGTTGTCAGTTCAAAGCTGGAAGGTAAATTCAATGGACAAATTGCAAATGCAATAGTCCAGATAACGGCAACCCCTCCCACTGTAGCAATTAGCATAAACAAAAAGAATTTAACCCACGAGTATATTTTAGAAAGTAGAGTTTTTACAGTTTCTATCTTATCCGAAGAAACTCCTATGAAATTCATAGGACAATTTGGATTTAAATCTGGCAGGGATTTTGACAAATTCAAGGATATAGATTACAAGATTAATAAAACAGGAATTCCAATAATTCTGGATAATTCCATAGCATACTTTGAGGCTGAGGTTGTTGATGCTATTGATGTGGGAGGATATACTGTTTTTATTGGGAAAGCGATTAGCGCTGAGATACTGAACAATAAGGAGCCTTTGACCTATGCTTATTATCATGAAGTAAAACATGGTAAATCACCAGAAACTGCTCCAACATATATTGAGGAGAAAAAAGAAGGAAATAAAAAAAAGGAGGTTGCTTTGACTAAATATGAATGTATGGTTTGTGGTTATATTTATGATCCTGCAAAGGGCGATCCGGATGGTGGAATTGAACCTGGAACAGCCTTTGGAGATATCCCGGATGACTGGGTTTGTCCTGTTTGCGGTGCGGGAAAAGAAGATTTTGAGAAAGTGGAGGAATAAGTGGCTATTAAAAAAATCAGAGATGATATCTATTCAGTAGGAGCAATAGACTGGGGTAGAAGACTATTTGATGAACTCATTCCACTCCCGGATGGAACAAGTTATAATGCCTACTTAATTAGAGGCAGTGAAAAAATTGCTCTTATTGATACTGTTGATCCAGCAAAAGAAAATGTGCTTATAAACAATCTTAAAAAATTGGGTATAAGTAATATTGATTATATCATTGCTCACCATGCCGAGCAGGATCATTCCGGTTCTATACCAAAAATTTTAGAAATTTATCCTAACGCTAAAGTAGTTACAAATCTGAAGTGTAAGAATATGCTAATGGATTTACTTTTGATTTCTGAAGATAGATTTATTGAAGTGAAAGATTGGGAGACTATTTCTCTCGGGAATAAAACCCTACAATTTGTTATGACTCCATGGGTTCACTGGCCTGAGACTATGGTAACTTATCTCAAAGAGGACAGGATTCTCTTTCCCTGTGATTTCTTAGGCTCTCACTATGCATCAAGTGACCTTTATGTAACAGACGAAGCAAAGGTATATGAATCGGCAAAGCGGTATTATGCGGAGATTATGATGCCATTTCGATTAAACATCAGGAAGAATCTCGAAAAACTAAAAGAGCTAGAAATTAAAATAATAGCACCAAGTCATGGACAGATTCACGATAATCCCGGATTTATTTTAGATGCTTATAGAGATTGGATTTCGGATGATGTGAAAAATGAGGTGATAATCCCTTATGTATCTATGCATGGAAGTACAGAAAAGATGGTTGAATATTTTATGGATTCCTTGATGGAAAAAGGCATACCGGTGAAACCATTTAATCTTACTGTTACAGATATTGGTGAACTTGCAATTGCTTTAGTTGATGCGGCTACAGTGGTGATTGCCTCACCAACAGTTTTGGTTGGACCTCATCCGAGTGCAGTTTATGCAGCCTTTCTTGCAAACGCTCTCAGGCCAAAGACAAAATTTGCATCTGTGATCGGTTCTTATGGATGGGGTGGAAAGATGATTGACCAGATTGTCGGCATGCTTGGTAATCTGAAATTAGAGCTACTTTCTACTGTAATGGTTAAAGGTTTTCCAAAGAAGGAGGATTTCGAAGCGCTGGATATTTTAGCCGATGAGATTTTTAGTAAACATAAAACATTAAACTTGATTGGAGATTAGTATGAGCATATTTAATTCAAGCGAAATCTATCAATTCGCAATCAAAATTGAGGAAAATGGCGAAAAATTTTACCGCCAGATGACCGAAAAATTGGATGATCCAAAAGTTAAAGAGTTATTTACTTTTTTAGCGAATGAAGAGGTAGATCACAAAAGAACTTTTGAAAAAATGTTGTCCAAATTTGAGGATTATACTCCGGTAGAAAGCTATCCAGGTGAATATTTTGCTTACTTAAAAGCCTATGCGGATAATCTTGTATTTGGTTTTAAAAAATTTGACGATGACATTTCGAAAATTGAAGATGCGGAATCCGCAGTTCAATTTGCAATTGGTAAAGAGTTGGATACTATAATGTATTTTCAGGAAATGAAGAACTTAGTTCCGGAAAGCGAACTGAAACGGATAGAAGCAATAATTAACGAAGAGCGAAAACATGTTGTAAAGTTATCAGAGATTAAAAGAGTTATATAATGAAATAACAACTAACGATGGAGGTTTAAAATGGAGAATAAGATGACATTAATAGGGGACAAGTTTCCAGAGATTGAAGTCAAAACAACTATGGGAATGATGAAATTACCAGAAGTACATAAAGGGAAATGGTTTGTGTTTTTCAGTCATCCTGCTGATTTCACACCTGTCTGCACGACGGAATTTGTTGCATTTCAAAAAAGGTATTATGACTTTAAAAAACTAAACTGTGAACTTATTGGTTTAAGCATTGACCAGGTTTTTTCCCATATTAAATGGGTACAATGGATAAAAGAAAATCTTGATACGGAAATTCAATTCCCGGTTGTAGCCGATGATACCGGAAAAATTTCAGAGATGCTTGGATTTATTCACCCTGGAAAAGGTACAAATACTGTTAGAGCGGTATTGATTGTTGATCCAGAGGGAACGATAAGAGCAATTCTGTACTATCCTCAGGAACTTGGAAGAAACATGGATGAAATACTTAGAATGGTGAGGGCACTTCAGGTTGGTGATAAACATAAAGTTGGAATACCAGCAAACTGGCCTAACAATGAGCTTATTGGAGACGAAGTGATAATTCCGCCAGCATCAGATGTAAAAACTGCTGAAGAGAGAATGAAAAAGTACGAATGCTATGATTGGTGGTTATGTCATAAAAAAATTAGTTAAAGAGGTTTAAGATGGAAAAGAAACAGGTCTATAAATGCGAAATTTGTGGGAATATTGTAGAAGTTTTACATGTTGGAGGAGGAAAGCTTGTCTGTTGTGGTCAGCCAATGAAACTTATGGAAGAAAAGACAGAAGATTCATCGGTTGAAAAGCATGTTCCGTTTATAATGATAGAAGATGAAAAAGTTACAGTCAGGGTCGGCGAAAGTACGGCTCACCCAATGGAAGAAAAGCACTACATCGAGTGGATTGAAGTGCAAGTAGACGGCAAATCTTATAAGCAGTTTCTTAAACCTGGTGATAAACCTGAAGCAGTGTTTTTAGTTTCAGGCAACAATATTACTGCAAGAGAGTATTGTAATATTCATGGTTTGTGGAAAAGTTAAAGTAACACAAATCCCAAAGGGATCTCTATGAGACACTTTTGTTTGTGTAGAAAATATTATTAGTCCTTTATGTCTTCGTGACTAACAAAAAGGAAAGGGGAAAGATGATTAGTAAAAAAATTGAAGAAGCGCTGAATCAACAAATCAATAAGGAAATCTATTCTGCATATCTTTATCAATCTATGTCCGCTCATACTGCATTTCTCGGATTAAAGGGATTTGCAAACTGGTTCGCAATCCAAGTGCAAGAAGAGTTAAGTCATGCTCAAAAAATATATGATTATGTGAATGATCAAGGTGGAAAGGTTAAACTGATGGCAATTGAACAACCACCATCAGAGTTTGAATCACCAATGGATATGTTTGAAAAGACGCTTACACATGAACAGTTTATTACAAAATCTATAAATGAGTTAGTTGACCTTGCCGTTAGAGAAAAGGATTATGCAACTCAGATTTTCTTGCAGTGGTTCATTACCGAGCAGATTGAAGAGGAGAGTAATGATGATGATATTATTTCCAAATTGGAGTTTATCGGTAAGGACGGTAACGGGTTACTTATGCTTGATAAGGAACTCGGTGCGAGAATTTTTACACTACCGACTGCAGTAGTATAAAAATAAATTAGAATCTAAATTGAGTGATTTATGTAACACAAATCCCAAGGGGATCTCTATGAGACACTCTTGTT